>JAENJC010000248.1 GCA_016844545.1 Deltaproteobacteria bacterium
AGAAGACCGTCGTTCAGCGACTGGACACCGATGCTCAGGCGGTTTACTCCGGCATCCCTGTACCCCTTAAGCTTTTCAAGGTTTACTGTTCCCGGATTTGTCTCGATTGTTATCTCAGGGGCTTCAATGAAGAATTGTTTTGAAATTGCGGTCAGAATGGTTTCTATCGCCACAGGAGAGAGAAGAGAAGGGGTCCCGCCGCCGAAATAGATGGTATTTACCGTACTCCCTTTTTTGCTGTGCCGAGCCCCCATCTCATTTATGAGAGCGCCGACGTACTCATCTTCGGGAACGACCTCATGGGTGAAGGAAGTGAAGTCGCAGTATGGACATTTCTTCAGGCAGAAGGGGATGTGGATATAGATGCCAAGTCTATTCAGGTATCTCCTCCAGCCGTATCAAATCCTCGAAGGTTTCCCGCTTTCTTATAATATGGTAGCGGTCACCCTGAACCAGGACCTCTGCAACCCTTGGCCGTGAGTTGTAGTTGGATGCCATGGCAAAACCGTAAGCCCCTCCGCTCATCACGGCAAGGAGCTCACCCTGCCTCGCCTCAGGCATCTGCCTTTCCTTTGCCAGGAAGTCACCTGATTCACAGACTGGCCCGACTACGTCGACCACTGCATTCTTCCTTTCCTCCTTTTTCACAGGCTGAATAAAGTGGAAGGAGCCATAGATGCTGGGCCTTATCAGGTCGTTCATCCCTGCATCAACTATTACAAAGGACTTCTCCTCCGCATCCTTTGTGTAAAGGACCTTTGTAACAAGTATCCCTGCATTCCCCACTAGCAGCCGACCGGGTTCGAGGATGAGTATACAGCCGAGGCCTCTGACCTCTTCAATTATTGTCCTGGCGTACTCAAGAGGCAGCGGTGGTTCCTCAGCGTTGTACGTGATACCAAGTCCGCCGCCTAGGTCGAGATACTTGATTGCAAACCCTTCGAGGCCCTATCTCCGTTATCTGTGAGCCTATATGACAATCAACACCCACGACCTCTATATTCTTAAGCTCCCTTGCCCTTCTATATTCACTCAGGGCCTTTTTTATATCTATTCCGAACTTGCTCTTCTTTAATCCTGTAGAAATGTAAGGATGGGTCTTTGGATCCACATCCGGGTTTATTCTTATCGAGATTCTGGCTTTTTTCCCAAGCTTTTCAGCCCTCTGGTTTATTACTTTAAGGCAAAGTCTATTTCCTCTATCTTCTTCCCAACACCCGAGTAGACTATTTTGTCAGTTGATATCCCTGCCCGAAGCGCCCTGAAGAGCTCTCCTCCTGATACGATGTCGGCCCCGCCGCCAAGCCTTCCGAATATATTGAGGATTGCTATGTTGGAGTTAGCCTTTACAGCGTAACAGGTGATATGCGGGACATCCGAAAATGCCTTGTCAAATACCTTGAAGTGGTGTTCGAGGGTTTCTTTGCTGTATAGATAAAACGGCGTCCCTACCTCCTTGGCTATCTTTTCAACAGCCATATCTTCGCAATAGAGATCGTTACCTTTGTACTGGAAGTGCCTTTTAGTTCCTCCACTATCGCCTCTTTTGGTGTTACTGTTATTTCATCGGATGACTGTCCTTCAATAAGGCTTCCATTGACCTGAACTATAGCCTTGACTGTGTATCTGTAGCTCTTGCCGTTGCTCAACCCGAAATCAGAAAAACTCGTCTGCTTTACTGGATCAGGATTGATCGAGTCAAGAGGATATTTATTCCCTTCCTCTCTCCTGTAGATGTTGTAACCGGCAAGCTCTTTGACAGTAGAGCCATCCACAAGGGTCTCTACAGCAGTCCATGTAAGGTCCACTGCCTTGTCACCAGCTCTGGCAGTAAGGTTTTGAGGTTTGCCCGTTGGGACACCCCAAGTGAAAGTCACCCTTTGTGCCTCAGGCCCTTCGTACCCATCTTTGTTGTATGGAACAACCTTATATTCGTACCTTGTCCCGGGAGTAAGATCATTGTCCGGGAAAGATATCCGGTCTCTCTCGACGATTGCGCCTTTAGGGTAAGATAGGTCTATGTCATAAACAACCGGGAACTTCTCAGGGCAACCCTTGCAACCCTTATCGTCTATAACCCTTCTCATAATCCTGAACCCAGCGAGGTCTATATTTTTTGAGCCATCTACATTTTTTGTAGGTCTTGTAAATCTGACAAAGAGTTTTCCGTCCCTTGATATTGCTTTAATCTCCTTTACAGGCTCAGGGACAACGCTTTCAGGGGCAACTGGAGGGAGCTTTTTACCACAGGCAATGATAGCGAGGAGCATAAAAACTGTGAGACGTAAGATGTGAGACGTGAGACGTAATCTAATCACTTCCCGTCCTCGATCTCTTTAATCCTCTTCTTGACTTGTTTCAGGGAAGTCCCGCCTGTTACGTTCCTGCTATCTACCGATTTTTCAACGGTTATGTAATCAAAGATATCCTTTTCAAAGACCTTGGAAAACTTCTGAAACTCCTTCAGGCTCAGGTCGTAGAGATCTTTCCGCTTTTCTATGCAGTATCTGACACACTTCCCAACGATCTCATGAGCATCCCTGAAGGGGACTCCCTTTCGAACCAGATAGTCCGCCATGTCTGTGGCTGTGGAAAAACCTCCTCCAGCCGCCTTGAGCATCCTTTCTTTATTTAACCTTATCCCTGGGAGCATCTCGGAGAATGCCCTCAGGCAGTCCTTTACAGTGTCAACGGCATCAAAGACCGGCTCCTTGTCCTCCTGCATATCCTTGTTATAGGCCAAGGGAAGTCCCTTCATTGTCGTAAGGAGTGAGAAAAGGTCCCCGTAGACCCTACCTGTCTTTCCCCTGACAAGCTCCGGGACATCCGGGTTCTTTTTCTGAGGCATGATGGATGAGCCGGTGCAGAAGGAATCTGGAAGCTCTATGAAATCAAACTCCGACGAAGACCAGAGTATCAGCTCCTCTGCAAACCTTGACAGGTGCATCATGATAATAGACGAGGTGGAAAGGAATTCTATGGAGAAGTCCCTGTCGCTGACGGAGTCTATGGAGTTTCTTGTGACGCCCTCAAATCCCAGCTCCCTCGCCACTGCCTCCCTGTCAATCGGGAAAGTGGTCCCGGCAAGGGCCCCTGCGCCTAATGGGGAGACGTTCAGTCTCTTAAGGCAGTCTTCAAGTCGCCCCTTGTCCCGCTCCAGCATCTCGTAGTATGCCAGCATGTGGTGGGAGAAGAGGACAGGCTGTGCCCTCTGTAGATGGGTATATCCTGGCATTATGACATCTATGTTTGTCTTGGCAAGAGAGATGAGCGAATCCTGAAGCCTTTCGGCATAGTCGTAAACCGCCTGTATCTCGTCCCTTAAATAGAACCTGATATCCAGGGCCACCTGGTCGTTCCTGCTCCTTGCGGTGTGGAGCTTGCGCCCGGCATCTCCGATCCTCTCTATCAGCCTCTTTTCGATATTCATGTGTATGTCTTCAAGCTCTGTCAGGAACTCGAAGTTATCGCTTTCGATGTCTTTA
>JAENJC010000093.1 GCA_016844545.1 Deltaproteobacteria bacterium
GGTCTCTCTGATAAAAGAGGTGCCCCTTACCATATCCCTGAACAATAAGGAGGTTGTGACCCTCCTCTGCCTCGGAGATCATATGAAGGAGCTGGCCATTGGGTTCCTTGGCTCAGAGGGGTTTATAGAAAAGTTCTCAGACATAAAGTCCATAAAGGTGGATGAGGAGAAGGGGAGCGCTGAGGTAGAGACGGTCTACGAGAACCCTCTGGCAGCAGGGCTCTTTGAGAGGAGGACAATAACATCAGGTTGCGGGAAGGGGAGTACGTTTTACAATGTCATGGACGCCTTCAGGTGCAAGAGGATTGAGTCGGATATAAAGATTCGGGCTGCATATCTTAGCGGGCTGATGAAAAGACTCCATGAAAATTCCGAGCTTTACAGGGATACCCACGGAGTCCACAATGCGGCGCTCGCAGATTTGGCAGGTATACTTGTCTTCAGGGAGGACATAGGGAGACATAACGCAGTTGACAAGATTAACGGGTACTCCCTTCTTAACAATATTAACCTGTCTGACAAGATACTTGTTACAACAGGGAGGGTCTCTTCGGAGATACTTATAAAGGCAGGAAAGATGGGAGTCCCCATAATACTGTCCCGCTCAGTTCCAACAGCCCTGGCAGTATCCATTGCTGAAGAGATCGGGATTACCATAGCAGGGTTCGCCAGAGCTGGAAGCGTCTCCATTTACAGCCATGGGGAGAGGGTCATATGAAAAAATATATCTTTGAATCCCCAGGAGGGTGGAAAATGGAAAGGGTAAGGATCGAAAGTAATTTTGCTTGACCGGTTCCCCAGAAGCTGCTATTATGTAAACGCCTCATATAATAAAATTAGCTGTTCCTGGAAAAAGACGAAGACAAACGTAAGCCCCGGAATAACTCCGGGGCTTTTTTCTTTTGAGACACAAAAAAAGAGGGAGTTTATGGATTTTAAAGAATTTAATCTCAATGAAAAGGTGGCTGCAGGGGTAGTTGCTGCCGGGTACACAACGCCGACTCCTATTCAGGCTCAGGCGATCCCGTCGGTCATGCAGGGGCGGGACGTCATGGGTCTTGCTCAGACCGGAACAGGGAAGACCGCAGCTTTTGCCCTGCCCATTCTTCACAGGCTGATGCAGGGGAGCCACGGCCACGTCCGTGCCCTAATCGTAGCTCCTACCCGAGAACTCGCGGAGCAGATCCATGTATCCATCGGTGAGCTTGGAAAGCAGACCCGCCTGAAGAGCGTCACGATCTATGGCGGCGTCAATGTTAATCCTCAGATAGAGAAGCTCAAGAGGGGCGTAGAAATTGTAGTGGCATGTCCAGGTCGACTCCTGGACCACATTAACCAAAAGACGATAAACCTGTCGCATGTAGAGGTGCTGGTCCTGGACGAGGCAGACCATATGTTCGACATGGGCTTTTTACCTGACATCAGGAAGATCCTGGGGCACCTTCCCAGGAAGCGGCAGACCCTTCTCTTTTCGGCCACCATGCCTGAAGAGATTCGGCGACTGGCTCACGACGTCCTTACCGATCCGATAACGGTACAGGTCAGCAACACCACTGCGCCTGTCACTGTCACCCACGCCCTTTACCCTGTCGGTGAGCACTTAAAGACTCCTTTGCTCCTGAATCTCCTGAAACATACCGACACAGAGTCTGTGCTGATATTCACCCGCACAAAGCACCGCGCCAAACGCCTTGGTGAGCAGCTTGAAAAGGCCGGATACAAGGCGGCCTCTCTGCAGGGTAATTTGTCCCAGAACCGTCGTCAGGCTGCGCTGGACGGCTTCCGCGACGGCACCTTTCAGGTACTGGTTGCAACCGACATAGCAGCGCGGGGAATAGACGTATCCCAGATATCCCACGTCATCAACTACGACATACCGAACACCTCCGAGGCATATGTCCACAGGATCGGGCGGACGGGACGCGCAGCCAAGAGCGGAGACGCCTTTACCCTTGTGACCGGTGAGGATACGGTAATGGTTCGCACCATAGAGCGGGCCCTTGGTTCCCAGCTTGAGCGCCGTACCGTGCCGGACTTTGATTACCATGTCACCGCACCTAAGAAGGACAGCGAGTTTGCCCGCCCTCCGAGGCAGCCACAGCAGCGCAGGGGTGAAGGAGGAAAGAAGAGCGTGGCTCTGGGAAGGCCGCCAGCCCCAGCCAGCAAAACCAGGCCAACTTCTTCGGGCAGATCATATCAGCAATCTGGGAAACCGGCCCACACAACCAATGCTCCGCCGCCACGATTCAAACAACCACGAAACGCCGGGTGAGGAAGTAGTTTCGAGGCGATATAAAATAGCAAAGGGGATAGGCTGATTTTCTGCCTCTCCCCTTTTTACTCTATTCAGGCATGAAACTCATCTTCCATTAAAAGGCCCGAAATAAAAAACTGCACCATTCCCAACCCCGCTTTCAGCCCAGACTCTGCCTCCATGACGATGAACGATACGTTTTACTGTTGCAAGCCCCACACCAGTTCCAGGATATTCATCACCGGAATGGAGGCGCTCAAAAGGCATAAACAATTTGTCTGCATAAGCCGTGTCGAACCCTACACCATTATCACGGACGTAATAGATTATTGACTCGTCCTTTTCTTTCAGCATACCGAATTCAATACGTGGTTTAGGCTGCTTTGACGTGTATTTCCAAGCGTTATCTAAAAGATTTTCCATGACTATCCGAAGCAACCTTGCATCCCCCCTGGCTTTCACTCCCTTCTCTATAATGACCTCTACATGATTTGTCGGATTCCTTTTGGAAAGCTCAACAGCAACGGTTGAGGCCATCTCGCTTAGATCAAGCTCCTCGTGCTGTATCTCCTCCCTGGCTACATGCGACAAAGTAAGCAGAGAGTCAATAATCTGAGACATTCTTTTGGAGGATGAAACTATCCGTTTAAGAAAATCTGCCCCTTTACTGTCAAGGGCCTCAACATAATTCTCAGCCAAGAGCTGGCTGAACCCTTGAATTACAAAAAGCGGAGAACGGAGGTCGTGAGATACAGAGTAACTGAAAGACTCTAACTCCACATTAAGCTCTTCAAGCTCCGAAATCCGCCATTCCAATTCCCTGTTGAG
Organism: Deltaproteobacteria bacterium; assembly: GCA_016844545.1. Classification (GTDB taxonomy): domain Bacteria; phylum Desulfobacterota; class JAENJC01; order JAENJC01; family JAENJC01; genus JAENJC01. Next base: position 3,083 of record JAENJC010000093.1, read on the forward strand.
TTTAACAACCTCTTCTTCAGCATATTCTCGCTCTTTTACCTGAGACAGCATCGGTTTAAACAGAAAAAAATAAAGTATGGGGCTGAGCATGACAATAAGAACAGCCGCATCAAAAATGGCTTCAGCTAATCTGGATGGAAAGGGGGGAAGTAAATAGATTGCAATCATTACAACAAACTCTGAAAGAAAGATTGACAGGGCCATAATAATGAGCAATCGGAACGGTGATTGATGAATGGAAGGCATAAAACCTCCTGACATTTCTTTTAATAAAGAAATGATACGATGAAGCTGCTACGATTCGGGATTATATATGTAAACAGCCAGGTATGGCAACATGAAAATATCTGGATTTTTAAAGCAGCATGGGAATGCCTATCTTTCTTTTTACAATTCAATCTGTAAGCCTGACGCCGGTCCCTACTGGTCCCGTACCGCTGATCCCCGCTCTGCCCTCATTGACAAACAGCCTTCATTGGTGCTAATATGCTGGCCATGCAAAGAGTTACCTGGGTTCTTATCCTTACCATACTGTAGTATTTGATCCATGTCTGACGAGCCTCTTGTAAAGCCCCCAATTACCCTTCGACAAGCTCAGGGTGAACGGTGGTCGGATTAAATCCTTAACTTTTATCCTGTTCGTGGTGAGCCTGTCGAACCACAAGAAGTTCTATCACTATGAAAATTACATCTGTTGAAAAAGGGTGCATACCACCCTGCAACGTTGCCCCAAACTCCCTTAAGGGGGTTCCTCGCGTCCAGACAAATCCATCCCGCTGGCAGGGTGACGGGTGGCAGGGATTTGTTGAAGAGCTGAGGTCGAAGGACGTTGTAGTGCGGGAGGAGAAGTGGGAGCGCTCCATATTTATTACCGACGCCGGTGGTCTCGCCTTTGGACTTCCTCACGGGGTGGTTCGTCCCTCATCTTCGGAGGATGTCTCCAAGGTCTTGATAGCTGCCCAGACCCATCGGGTTCCAGTTATCACCCGGGGCGGGGGGCTTTCATCGGAGGGGGAGGCCATCGCCTTCGGCGGTCTTCTTTTAGACATGACCTCCATGAACAGGGTGCTTGAAGTTGACAGAGAGAAGATGACCGTCCGCACTGAGGCAGGTATCTTCTGGCACCAACTGGCAGAGGTGTTGAGGCGGGATGGTCTGGATTACCTATCTGCTCCCCTGAATCTGACCTCCACTGTCGGAGGAGTCCTTGGTGTCGGCGGGATAGATATCAATTCGCCACGCCTGGGTTGCAGCGCAGATCAGGCATTGGCCATAAGGGTTGTGACCCCCACCGGGGAGATAGTTGAATGCTCCGGGTCAGAGAACACTGACCTCTTTGAAAGGGTCCTTTTGGGTTACGGGCAGTTTGGCGTCATAACCGAAGCGACTATGAAGATACGCCCCTTCACTCACATAAAGATTAGATACCTTTATTACTCCTCCCTCCGCACAGCCATTGAAGACCTCCAGCTTATAGTGCGGGAGGATGCCTCGGACTACTCCGGGATCCTTACCGTGATGGACAGCGCTATCAACCTGCTGGTCGCCTTTGACAGTGATGAGAGGGAAAGGGAGTTTGACGCCAGGTGGAGATCCAGGCTGCGGGGGCATGGTGAGCTGAGCTTCGGAGTTCGGCTGGCCCTGTATTATGCCTTGCGCCCATGGCGCATAAAGGAGGCACTTTATATAGTTGACAGGCGCATGAAGATGGTTCCCGAATTTTTCCGCCCTGAGTTCATGAGGGACGGGAAGATAGAGGACAGGGCAGTGGTCTTCTCAAGGGCTGTATGGAAATTCTGGGGCGGGCGCCAGATGGTGATCCCGGACCTTTCGGCCTGCGCGGAGAAGTTTATTGTGGCTGTGGAAAGGGGAAATGCGGTATGTAGGAAGTATTTTAGATACTACACCCTCTACTGCGTCGGCATAAAGAGGATGGGAGACCTACCCCGTTACGAGATGTCCTGCATGCCTCCGGGTGCTACTGATTTTGCATACGGGTGTGAGTTTGAACCTATGCTGAAAGACAGGGATTACTCCCGGGACTATCTCCAGTCCTTCAAGAACGAGATATACAATATAGGCGTAGATATGGGCCTCAGCTACTACCGCTTTGGCGGGATGATGAAGGGCTATATAAGGCGCATCTTTGGTGATGAAATGGTAGACAGGCACCTGGAGATGAAAAGAAAGGTAGACCCAGCCATGATACTGAACCCGGATGTGATATTTTGATGAAAAATAACCATAAGACAATCATGTGCCACGAGGTCTGCACAGGGTGCTCCTGCTGCCTCCTCTCCTGCCCTGTCTGGAACAGGACAAGGGACCGCTCCCTCACGGCCCAGGGGAGAAACAAGGCCCTTCAGGGAGGGGCAACAGTGGAGGATATCTCCCATGCCATAGACTCCTGCATCTTATGCGGGGCGTGCGAGCCAAACTGCCCGGAAGGGAAC
>JAENJC010000009.1 GCA_016844545.1 Deltaproteobacteria bacterium
TTTGACTATGCCCTGAACTTGAGCGGTCTCAAGGAAGTCGTTGCTATTCACTCCGTTGAGGCATCAGCATATGAATTGATTAAGGAGCGTAAAAGCGATGAACCTGAAGAAGCTGTTTCAGCTCATGGAATAAACCCGTCAGCCGTTGAGGCCAGACATATGCTTCAGGAGCTCAAAAGAAGAGAGGAGAGGCTCTCGGAAAAAGGGAAGAGACTCCGTGACGCCGGTATAAAATTTAGAGCCATTGTAGATGAAGGAAATATGATTGATATGGCTATAGTAGAGCTGGCCGAAAAAGAGAACGCCTCTATTATCCTCATGGGATCTCACGGCAAGACCCCTTGGGAAGAGGTGCTTTACGGAAGTGTCTCTGAAAAAGTTGCAAGAAGGGCCAGGATTCCGGTTCTTGTCTTAAGATACGACCACTTCAATAACGCTTCTCCCGCCGAACTTGCCGCCAATACCTTCACAAAGGTCCTTTTCCCAACAGATCTTTCCCCAAGTTCCGATAAGGTTGTAAACCTCTTGCAGCTGATCAAGCCACAGGAGGTAACTGTACTTTATTCCCCACAGCAACAGGAAGAAGAGAAAGATGATAAGACCAGAAATAAGAGGCTTGAAAATATTCAAATGGAACTTAAAGCAGCCGGGATAAAGGCAGAGGTTGTGCTTCGCTATGGCGACATCCTGGAAAATATACTCAAAGCCTCGGAAGGGGCAACTTCTGTTGTAATGGCCTCTCACGGGAAAGGAATATTGAAGGAATGGCTAACAGGCAGTATCTCGCTGAATGTGGCGAGAAGGGCCAGGGTCCCAGTTCTTCTGGCGCACGAAGGGGATATATCCTTCTAGACCACCCCTGCCTTTAGCAGGTCGTGCAGGTGGACTATTCCCGCAACCTTTTCCCCATCCATAACAAACAGGGAAGTTATAGAGTGCTGCTCCATCTTCTGGAGCGCCTCGGCGGCAAGGGCGTCTGCATCTACCTTTTTAGGGTTTCTGGTCATTATTTCAGATGCCTTTTTGTTCAGGACGTCTAACCCTTTTTCCATAGCTCTTCTTAGATCTCCATCAGTGATAGCCCCTTCCAGAAACCCTTCATCGTCAATAACTCCTGTGACCCCAAACCTCTTGGAGGTTATCTCAAAAAGGGCCACCTTCATTACTGTATTTTCCGTGACAAGGGGTATAGCCTCTCCAGTATGCATAAGATCTGACACCCTCACTAAAAGCTTCTTGCCAAGGCTTCCCCCGGGATGAAGCAAGGCAAAATCTTCTTTTTTAAATCCACGCTTATCTAAAACGGCCACCGCCAGGGCGTCACCCATCGCGAGGGTTACTGTGGTACTGGCCGTTGGTGCAAGGCCAAGCGGGCAAGCCTCCTCTTTTACACTGATATCAAGAACCGCATCCCCGGACTTTGCAAGGGTGGAGCTACGGTTCCCGGTCATGGATATCAATGGAAGGCCCATTCTCTTTACGACCGGGATTATTTGGGAGATCTCGTTACTCTCTCCGCTATTGGATATCGCTATAACTACATCATTCTTTGAAAGCATTCCAAGGTCGCCATGGGTACCCTCCGCAGGGTGCATGAAAAACGATGGCGTACCTGTGGATGCAAGGGTGGAGGCAATCTTCTGCCCTATAAGCCCGCTCTTTCCCACACCAGTGACAATAACCTTCCCTTTGCATGAGTAAACAAGGTCAACGGCCTTGACAAAAGAATCATCTATCCGCTCTATAAGGGAGGAGATAGCCTCAGCCTCTATCTTTAACACCTTTTTCGCCTGCTCGATTACCAATCTTTTCTCCTATTGCCTATCGCCTGTCTTTTGGATAGAGCCGTCAGAATCAACTTTATATTTTTCACTCGAATCAAACACCCCTTTCTTATACCTCTTGATCGTTATCTCGTCACAACTCTTGTTAAAAATGACCTCGAAGTACTCGAAGTTCTTGTAGACCTCTTCATAGTTCAGCTCATTTCCAATCTTCCATGAAGCAGGCTTGAATTCGCTGAAATAGTAAGGGGTGTTTGGGCGGCACTTTTCGACAGCCGATGCATTTACTGTAACTAAAAAGAATTGTGAGAGAAATATTGCCGCTAAAATAGTATTATTCATAACCTCATTAAGAAACAAGGGAATCTATATCTTTAAGCCTCTTCAGCATATCGGGCAGGTCTTTAATGGCAATAGAATTTGGCCCGTCGCACAGCGCCTTTTCCGGGTCTTCATGGACCTCCATGAAAACGGCGTCAACACCTACTGCAACTGCCGCCCTGGCAAGGTGCTCGACAAACTCCCTCTGCCCGCCGGATGAAGTACCCTTGCCGCCGGGAAGCTGGACGGAGTGGGTTGCATCAAACACAACAGGATATCCAAAAGAGCGCATGATCGGGAGCGCCCGGAAGTCTACTACCAGGTTGTTGTAGCCAAAGGAGGTCCCCCGTTCCGTAAGGAGGATATTGTTGTTCCCCGTGGATAAAACCTTTTCTATTACATTCTTCATATCCCAGGGGGCCAGGAACTGTCCCTTCTTCACATTTACCGCCTTTCCTGTCCTGGCGACCGCTACAACAAAGTCCGTCTGGCGACAGAGGAAGGCAGGTACCTGGAGACAGTCAAGTACTTCTGATGCAGGGCCAATCTCCTCGAATCTATGTACATCGGAGAGAAGGGGGATGCCGAAGGTCTCCTTTACTTTGGATAGGATTTTAAGACCGCTTACAAGCCCAGGTCCCCTGTAAGAAGAAACCGAAGACCTGTTGGCCTTGTCGTAAGAGGACTTGAATATGAGGGGAATAGAGAGCTTCAAGGCAATCTCTTTAAGGGCCTCTGCGGCCTTAAGAGTGGATGTCTCATTTTCTATGATACAGGGGCCCGCAATCAGGGCCAGGGGATTCCCCCCTCCAAGATGCACCGTACCGACAGATACCGTCCTGGTCAAGATATTTCCCCCGTACTCCCCTGACCCCTGACCCTTGACCTCTGACCACTCTTTTTAATGGCCGCCTTTATGAAATCCCTGAATAACGGATGGGGCTCCATGGGCCGCGACTTGAACTCAGGGTGGAACTGGCAGCCGAGGAACCAGGGATGTTCCTTTATCTCAACGATTTCCACGAGGGAGTTGTCTGGCGACACGCCGCTTATTGTGAGACCCTTCTGGGTCATTATCTCCCTAAAGCGGTTGTTGAACTCGAACCTGTGCCTGTGCCTCTCTGAAATATTATCACTGCCGTATGCGGCCATGGCAAATGTTCCGTCAGCTACCCTGCATGGGTAAGCCCCAAGCCTCATAGTCCCTCCCATCGCTTCAAGCCCCTGCTGAGTCTCCATCAAGGCAATTACGGGATGGGTTGTGTCGCCGGAAAATTCGCTGGAATTGGCATCCATAAAGCCGCCGATGCTTCTGGCATATTCTATAACAGCAAGCTGCATACCGAGGCAGATACCGAAGAACGGGATATTCTTCTCCCTTGCATATCTGATGGCGGTTATCTTCCCCTCGACCCCCCTAGAACCAAATCCACCTGGGACAAGGATTCCATCAGCCCCTGCAAGTATATCTTTTATATCCCCCTTCTCTATGTCCTCTGAATCGACATAATGCAGGTTTACCCTGCAGTCATTGGCTATACCGCCATGCACCAGGGCCTCGTTTAAGCTCTTGTATGACTCCTTGAGGGTGACGTATTTGCCTACAACTGCTATAGCAACCGATCCCTTCGGCTCTTTCACCTTTCTTACTATCTCTTCCCATGCCGAGAGATTGGGAGAGCGGGTCCAGATGTTTAGCTTCTCCACTATCTTGTTGTCAAGCCCTTCTTTATTGAATACGACCGGTACCTCATATATGGACTCAACGTCCTTGGCAGTTATTACTGCTTCCTTTTCCAGGTTACAATACAGGGCGATCTTTGCCTTTAACTCAGGGGAAAGAAACCTGTCAGTTCGGCAAAGGAGGATATCCGGCTGGATACCGATCTCCCTTAGCTCCTTCACAGAGTGCTGGGTCGGCTTGGATTTGAGTTCTCCGGCGGTGGCTATATAGGGGACGAGGGTAAGGTGTATGTACAGGGCGTTCTCCTTCCCTACGTCAAACCGGAACTGCCTTATCGCCTCAAGGAAGGGGAGGGACTCAATGTCTCCAACGGTTCCTCCGACCTCGATTATTGCAATGTCGGCCCCGTTCGGGACCTCTAATATCCTTCTCTTTATCTCATCTGTTATATGGGGTATAACCTGTACCGTCCCGCCAAGATAGTCCCCCCTCCTCTCCTTGGTTATGACGGTATCGTAGACCTGCCCAGTAGTGAAGTTGTTCTTCTTCAGCATCCTGGTGGAAACGAACCTCTCGTAGTGCCCAAGATCAAGGTCTGTCTCTGCGCCGTCGTCCGTTACAAAGACCTCGCCGTGCTGATAAGGGCTCATCGTTCCGGGGTCCACGTTTATATATGGGTCAAGCTTCTGGTGGGTCACGGTAAGCCCCCGGCACTCCATGAGGGCGCCAATGCTTGCCGCAGCCAGTCCCTTACCAAGCGACGACACAACGCCGCCTGTAATAAATATAAACTTTGTCTTCATTAGATGCTCCAGTGTTTTATTCTTTGTACCATAAATACTTATCCATTTTCAAGGGTGAAAGGAGAAATGGTTTTAGGATTGGTTTATTGTATTGAAATGTGTTATTTTTCTTAAACAAAATTAGACAAACAATGAAAAAGGACAATCGATGGCCCGGACAGCAAAAGAAAAGAATGGTTCAGTTGAGGAACCTTTGGAAAAGAAGCTCTGGAAGAGTGCGGACAAGCTCAACAAGAAGACGGATGCAGTGGAATACAAGCACATAGCCCTTGGGCTGATCTTCCTGAAGTACATATCAGACAAGAACGAGTACACTGCGGAAAAGGTCTTTTATGTCCCACCGTCTGCCCGCTGGAACTGGCTTCAGGGGCGGGCGAAACTACCGACCATAGGCAAGGACGTTATGGCTACAGTCAAAAATCGGACAACAAAAGTTATATGAGATTACAATAGGTTCAACACAACCTGCGTTAACCATGCTTTAAGGAGCGAAAATGTTTGTGCAACAGGCTCAATATTGACAATGGTTATTCTTAAGTTTAAGATGCCCTTCATCAATAATGCTATGGACAAATTACAACTCCTAAAAAATACCACCATCTTTTCATCTTTATCACCCCCCGAGCTATCGGTAGTCTCCTCCCTTTTTATCGAACAAGGATTTGAAAAGGATGAGTTTATAATAACGGAAGGAGATCCCCCTAACTGGCTTTGTATAGTCAAGGAGGGGAATATAAAGATGGTAAAACATTCCCCGTCAGGGAGAGATATGATCATGGCGGTGATGTCTGCAGGTGACGTAATAGGAGAGGTGGCAGTCTTTGACGGCGGGCCGTACCCTGCAACTGCCCAGGGAATGGGAAATGGAATCATCCTGAAGATATCAAGGAAGGACTTTATCTCTCTGTTGAAGAAGTACCCCTCAGTGGCGCTGGAGATCATAGGAGACCTGGGTAGAAAGTTGAGAGGTGCAATGAATGTGGCCAGGGAGCTCCGGGGAGAAAGGGTGGAGGGCAGGATAGCCATGGTCCTCCTTAAACTTGCCCGGAAACTGGGAACTCCAGTAGATGGTGGAGTGGTTCTGAGCATATCTTTTACAAGGCAGGATATTGCGGATATGGTCGGGAGTACAATAGAGACAACCATAAGGGTCATAAGCAGGTTCAAGAAGGAAGGGATAGTAAGGGACAGCAAAGGGAAGATGACCCTCGATGTTAAGAGACTGGAGAGCATACTTAAGGAGATTGAGATCTAATGGATTTAAGAGATGTAAAAGTGGAGAACGAGCCAGGCAGATTAGTCTTCGCCTGGCTTTTATTTGCAGTATCAACGCTTGTCTTTGCCGGTCTGTTCGCAGTGCTTCTTGCATTGAGCAGGACGCCGGTAATCCAGGGGGTTTACTCAGGTAAGAACTTTGTCCGTGTGGCCCTTGTCGGACACGTAGACCTTTCCGTAGTCATATGGTTTCTTGCATTCATGGCGGTGCTGTGGGTATTGAGCAGTACTTCGTTGTTAAAGGCAAAACTGTTTTGCCCGATCCTTGGATGGGCAGGCTTCTGGATTACTGTAGCCGGAACGATACTTCTGACCATGGCCACGCTCTTTGCAATTGGTGAGCCGATATTTTCCAACTATGTACCTGTCCTGACACATCCGGTGTTCTACATTGCGCTTGTTCTTGTAGGCCTTGGTATTCTCATTACGGTCATGAATGCTTTCCTTACCGTGATTAAGGCGAACAAGACGTCCGGGCTCCCGGTTATTACCTTTGGAATGCTGACAGCAGGGGCTGCTGTTATTATAGGACTGCTCTGTTTCGGGATAGCATATTTTCTGATCCCTAAAGAAATTGCGCCCGGTATTGCATTTGAACCGGGACTTTATTTTGAACGCCTCTTCTGGGGAGGAGGACATATCCTCCAGTTCGCAAATACCATAGGGATGGTCTCTGCCTGGCTGCTCCTGGCTTACCTGACGCTAAAAAAAGTACCTGTCGGGAGCGACAGGATAGCAACCCTGGCCTTTGCCCTCTATCTCTTGTTTATGCTTCCCGCACCGTTCATATTCTTCCAGACTGATATAAACAGCCAGACATACAAGGACAGCTTCACACACCTTATGAAATACGGCCTTGGCCCGTCCACCGCATTCTTTGCCATAGGTATCATCAGGGGGATAATCAAGCAGAAAAAGGAGGGCACACTGAATTGGGCCGACCCGGCATTTTCATCTCTTGTGCTGTCCATGTCCCTCTTCGCCCTGGGAGGCGCTGTTTCCCTCTTTATCCAGGGTAGCAACCTGAAGGTCCCGTCCCATTATCACGGAGTTATTGGCGCCGTAACCACTGCATTCATGGGGCTCACATACTACATAATCCCTCTCCTTGACAGGAAGGTCTGGAGTAAGAAGATGGCTATGTACCAGCCCTACCTCTATGCTACAGGTCAGGCCCTATTTGTACTGGGCATGTTCTGGGCAGGGGCACACGGAGTCCCAAGAAAGACATACGGAACTGCCCAGAACCTTGACTCGGCAGCCAAGACAGTGGGCATGGCGCTTCAGGGGATAGGCGGGCTGATTGCAGTTGCAGGGGGAGCCTCATTTGTGTTGAATATACTGGCATCGCTGCTTGGGAAGAAGGTAAAATGAAAGGAAGCAGATATCATGATAATTAGGTTTTTACTCATTTTTGTCATACTCCTGGCCCCCCTCTCGACCCTCCAGGCTGCCGAGGCGGTTTCCGTTGGGGTGGTCCTTCCGCTTAGCGGCAAGTTCGGCGCATTTGGGAATAAGGCGCTGCAAGGGGTTGAGCTGGCTCTTGAGAAGTACAACTCCATCGAGGCTGGTAAAAAAAGACCTGTTAGGCTTTTGATAAAGGATTCTAAGGGTATGCCAAAGATGGCAGAAAAGGCGGTTAGTGAGTTGAACACGGAAGGCGTGGATGTGATTATCGGCCCTATCCTGGCGACTACGGCAGATGCTGCAGCTAAAAAGGCCCAGGAGTTCAAAACCCCGATAATCACCATGACGCAGAAAGAAGGAATTACAGGTATTGGCGGCTGGGTTTTCAGGAATGGAATGACCAATGCAGCGCAGATCAAGGGCCTTGTTGATTACGCCTCCAGGCAGGGGGTAAAAAAGGCTGCTATACTTTATCCTGATAATCTGTTTGGACGGGAACTTACCATAGTCTTTACGGCCGAGATGGTCAAGCTTGGCGGGGAGGTTGTCGCTTCTAAGGATTATAAAGAGGGACAGACAGACTTTGGCCTGGAGATAAAGGCACTGGTTGGGCCGGAATTTTTAGAAAAGATGAAGGTGTATACCGAAGAGAGGGAAAAGGAGTTCAAAGAGGCGGGAAAATCCAAAGCCAAGCCAACGCCGCCCACTTCCGAAATAGAACCAGTGGAGGAGATGGAGAGGCCGATGCCTGACTTTGACGCAGTATTCATCCCTGATTACGCTGACAGAGTGGGCCTTATCGTCCCACAGCTGGCCTTTTATGATGTGAGGGATGTGAAACTTCTGGGTATCAGCGGCTGGAACTCGCCAAAGCTGATAAATATGGCAGGTGATTTCTTAAGTGACGACGTGATGATTGTGGACGGCTTTTTCAGCGGCAGCCCCAGACCACAGGTAATAGATTTTGTGGGAGCATACCGGAAAACATTTGGAGAAGAACCGGGGATAGTTGAGGCTCTGGCCTATGATACGATGGGAATTGTCCTTTCTTTGATTCCTAAGGGTGGCGACTCCAGGGGCGGGATCAAAAATACGATACTTAAAATTAAAGATTATCAAGGGGTCTCAGGGAATATAACCTTTTCAGGAAATGATGCGGAGAGGAGTTTTTATTATCTTACAGTAAACAGAGGGGTCATAGAGGAGGTGGCCGATCATTGAAGAGAATTCTGTTCTTGACAAAAGAACCATTTATAAAATAAAGTTCAGGTTCAATGATATTTCTAAGTTGCGGGATATGTCCGCAGCTTGGAATATAAAAGGAGGTATCAGATGAAAAGGATCGCCCTGTTTTTGGCTGTTGTTGTGCTTGTTTCTATGCCTTTGATGGCCCAGGAGGCGGAGAAGAGTGAAGAGGCCGGTAAAATCTATACAGTAAAAAAAGGGGACACCTTATGGGATATCTCCGGCGTATTCCTGAAAGACCCGTTTAAGTGGCCTGCTATATGGGAGAAAAACCCAAAGGTCAAAGACCCCCATTGGATATATCCAGGAGATGTATTAATAATCCTGCCTTCAGGTGAGATAAGGAAAAAGGTGGCGGAAGAAGCGGCCTCTGTTCCTGCCCCGGAGGAAAAAAAGGAAGAGGTAAAAGAGCCTCCCAAAATGGAGGTCCCTGCGGTTGCTCAACCAAAGGCTGAAGAGGAGGTCCCTGCGGCTGCCCCTGTTGCTGAAGAGTTCCTGCCGGTCGTTGTACCGGTTCAGACAAAGCAAACCCTCCGTTACCCGGGAATAGAAAGAGTGGGGTTTATAGCTTCCGACGGCGAGATTCCCCTGGGGAAGATCGTTGATGCGAAGGAAGATAAGCTGATGCTGTCATCCGGCGACGACATTTATATAGATACAGGAGAGGAAAAAGGTGTAAAAAAAGGGGATAAATTCACGATATACAGGATTGCAGCCCCTGTTTACCATCCGGTAAGCAAAAAACTGGTAGGGCATCAGGTTGATATCCTTGGAACCCTTGAGGTAACAGCTCCGCATGATAAGGTGTCGGAGGGGCAGATTTTAGAGTCTTACGATGCCATATCCAGGGGCGACAGTCTCAAAATGGTTGAGCCGGTTCCTGCCGAGATAGAGATTAAAAAGGGAGAGGTTCCGCTTGACGGGTTGATCATTGCAAATAAGAAGGGGACAGTTGAAATTGCCGAAGGGGACATAGTCTTTTTGGACAAAGGGAAGCGGGCAGGGGTTGAGGCAGGGAACACTCTCATGGTCTACCTTTCGGGGAAGATTAAAGACAAGCTTAAGATGCCTTCCGAGGATGTGGGAAGGCTTCTGGTCCTTTCAACTCAGGAAGATACTGCAATGGCGCTGGTCATTGGTACAAAGAAGCCGTTCAGGATAGGTGATAAGGTAAGGATGGAAAACTAAAGCAGGCAAAGGGTGCAAGGCGATGGGCGATGGGAAAAAAGAGACTTTATATTGGGTAGCTCTTTCCATGGTCCCCGGCATCGGCCCTGTACTTTTTAAGAGGCTCTTGTCAAGGTTCGAAGACCTTGAAAGGGTATTCAAGGCATCCATCCCTTCTCTTAAGGAGGTTGAAGGGATAGGCGACAGGCTGGCCACAGAGATCCGTTCTTTTGGCCGATGGGAAGACGCAGAGGAGGAGCTGGCAAAGGCCGAAAGATATGGTGCCGCCATTGTAACAATGGTGGATAGCATGTATCCAAAAAACCTCCTGAATATCTATGATCCGCCGCCTTATCTTTACGTCAAGGGCCAGCTTAACGGAGAAGAGAGGTCTATCGCAGTTGTAGGTTCCAGGTTCGCCTCTACATACGGCAAGATCACAACAGAAGGGCTTTCGAGGGACCTGGCAAAGAACGGCCTTACTGTCGTCAGCGGGATGGCCAGAGGTATCGACACAGCTGCCCACAAGGGTGCGATGGCGGCAGGCGGAAGAACTGTTGCAGTACTTGGTTCAGGTATTGACGTTGTTTATCCCCCGGAAAACAGAAAACTATATGAAGAGATATGCAGGCATGGGGCTGTGGTGTCGGAACTGCCGATGGGGACTGAGCCCCTGAGCGAAAACTTTCCTGCGAGAAACAGGATCATCAGCGGAATATCATTGGGGGTTGTGATAGTTGAGGCGTCATTGAGAAGCGGGTCACTGATAACGGCCTCTTGTGCCGCTGAGCAGGGGCGGGATGTCTTTGCAGTTCCAGGGAATATCAACTCCAACGGAAGCAAAGGGACCAACAGGCTGATAAAAGAGGGGGCAAAGCTGGTTGAGGGAGCCGGGGACATCCTTGATGAGTTCAGTGCTGTTCCTGCCTCTTTCGGTATGACTGTAGATCTCTCAAGGGACGAGAAGACAGTCATGGGGGTGCTGGCAGAGCCTGTTCATATAGATGAAGTAGCCAGCCTGTCGGGAATGGATGTGAGGTCGGTTTCAGCGATATTGTTAAACCTTGAGCTTAGCGTGGCCATACGCCAGCTCCCGGGTATGGTCTTTGTAAAAAATATATAGGCATATTAACCTGACTTTAGTAGGATGGGTTAAGTGAAGCGAACCCATAATAGTAGAGACGAAGAATAAAAAAACCTTAGACACAGATATCCTCTGATTTTTTATGATTTATACTGATTGTATCTGTGTAATTCATATCATGTCAGTGTGAATCAGTGTCAAATTTTTTTATATAGTTTGAGAACTTTGTGTCTGGTGGGGAAAAAGCATTTTTTAGGAGGTTGAATTGGCAGGAAGCAGACTGAAGATACTGAGGATGTTGGCAACAAGGATATCAGGCAGGGGGGTTTCAACAGACGACAGTTCGGGTTTAAAATGGCTGCTAAACGAAGGGTTTTCAGCGGATGAGATAGAAGAGGCATGTGCATGGCTTAAAGGGTTGACCCTAAACGGCGACCTGTGTATGGCCATAAAGGACTGCAAAGGAGATTTTTACAGGAACAGGGTGCTTAATACGAAGGAATCGCTCAAGATAAATGAGGAGGCTTACGGCTTCCTGATCCGCTTGAAGGAGATGGGATTAATAGACGCCGATCTCCAGGAAGAGATCATAGAGATGGCCATGCTGGCTGCAGAGGACGATATAGGCATGGATGATATAAAGGGGATAACTGCCATGCTGATATTTGACCATTCACCTGGCCAGTGGAAGTCTGATATAACAGATATAATTAACGACAGATGGGAAAAGATATACCATTAAAATACAGGTTAAGGCTAAGGTTGAGATTGATAAAGACCCAGGTCTTATTTTAATCCTTAGCCTCAACCTCAATCTTAATCTTAATCTATTTTTATTTAGGAGCCTATGTCAAAGTCATTGATAGTTGTGGAATCTCCGGCCAAGGCCAAGACCATAAGCAAGTACCTCGGCAAGGACTATGTCGTCCTGGCCTCAGTCGGCCATGTGAAGGACCTGCCTAAGAGCAAGCTCGGGATTGATGTGGAGAACGGTTTCCAGGCCGACTACCATGTCCTTAAAGGGAAGGCCAAGGTTGTTGCAGAGATAAAGAAGGCTGCAAAAGAGGCTGATACGATATACCTGGCACCTGATCCTGACCGTGAAGGGGAGGCCATTGCCTGGCACATTGCCGAGGAGATCGGGGCCAAGAAAAAGGTGTACAGGGTGCTCTTTAACGAGATCACCAAGAGCGCCATCCAGGAGGCTATGAAGCACCCTGGAAAGCTGGACGAGGACAAGTATGAGGCACAGCAGACACGCCGGATACTGGACAGGCTTGTCGGATACATGATATCCCCGATCCTCTGGGACAAGGTAAAGATGGGGCTTTCGGCCGGAAGGGTCCAGTCTGTGGCTGTGAGGGTTATCTGCGACAGGGAAAGAGAGATAAATGCCTTTGTCCCTGTGGAATACTGGTCTGTCATTGCAGAGCTTGAGGGCAAAAAACCGCCGGTCTTTGAAGCGAGGCTCACACATATAAAGGGGAAGAAGGCCGATCTAAAGAACGAGAAGAATTCAAAGGCCCTGGTGGACGGGCTTAAGGGCGCCTCTTATACAGTAAAAAAAGTAGAGAAAAAGGAAAGGAAGAGGAACCCCTCACCGCCTTTCATCACAAGCAAGCTCCAGCAAGAGGCGTCAAGGAAGCTCCGCTTTACTGCAAAGAAGACCATGATGGTCGCTCAGAAGCTCTACGAAGGCGTTGAACTCGGCGATGAAGGCCCCACTGGGCTTATTACATACATGAGGACCGATTCCACAAGGGTGGCAGGCGAGGCAGTCATCGCAGTGAGGGATTTTATTGCAAAGAAATACGGCAAGGAGTTTCTGCCAAAAGAGCCTGTTCAATATAAGAGCGCCAAGGCCGCCCAGGAGGCACATGAGGCGATAAGGCCGACCTCTCTGGCGAACACCCCGGCGAAGACAAAGGAGTTCCTTTCAAAGGACGAATACAACCTTTATGAGCTTGTATGGAACCGTTTCGTGGCCTCCCAGATGAACCCTGCAATCCTTGATCAGACATCTATTGATATAGCCGCAAATGACGCTATTTTCAGGGCATCAGGCTCAGTTATTAAGTTCCCAGGGTTCATGTCCGTTTACATTGAGGGTAAGGATACGGAAGAGGAAGAGGATAAAGAGGGGAAGCTTCCTGAGATGAAGGAGGGAGAGACATTAAAGCTTATAAGGCTCAAACCTGAGCAGCACTTTACAGAGCCTCCTCCGAGGTTTTCAGAAGCGACATTGGTAAAGGAGCTGGAAGAAAAAGGAATCGGAAGGCCGTCAACGTATGCCGCAATCATATCAACAATACAGGACAAGGAGTATGCAAAACTGGATAAGCGGGTTTTCTATACCACTGAACTTGGGATGCTTGTCACGGACCTCCTTGTAAAGAACTTCCCTGATATCCTTAATGTCGAATTCACCGCCCAGATGGAGGAAAAACTGGACGATATAGAGGAGGGAAAGGCAAAGCGGCTCAAGATACTCAAGGAGTTTTACGTCCCATTTGAAAAGACGGTAAAGGCTGCAAAAAAAGATATGCGGGACGTGAAAAAGGAAGAGATCCCCACAGACATCACCTGCGAAAAGTGCGGGGCAAAGATGGTTGTGAAGTGGGGGAGGATGGGGCAGTTCCTTGCGTGTCCGAACTACCCTGAATGCAAGAACACAAAGAACTTCAAAAAAGACGACGCAGGTAAACTGGAGGCGGTAGAGCAGGAGGTGGAGGAGACTGGAGAAAAATGCCCCAACTGCGGCAAGCCGATGGTAATAAAGAGCGGGAGGTTTGGAAAGTTTATCGCCTGCTCCGACTACCCTGCATGTAAGACCACAAAGGCCATAACAACAGGGGTAAAATGCCCGGAATGCGATAAAGGTGAGATCACAGAGAAGAGGAGCAAGAAGGGTAAGGTCTTCTTCTCCTGCTCCAGATACCCGGACTGCAAGTTTGCAACCTGGAACAGGCCTGTAGCGGAGAAATGCCCCCAGTGTGACGCTCCGTTCCTGGTTGCGAAGTACTCCAAGACAGAAGGAAACTACATAGCCTGCATTAAAGAGGGGTGTGGTTACAAAAAAATGAGCGACGAATAATTAACTCCATAAGGGCGCGCTGCTGTGCGCCCTTATTATCAATTATGGATAACCCCTCCAAAAACACCTCTCACAATAAACCGGCGACAGTCTATGACTCCCTTGCAGATAATTACCTATCCTGGATTGAGGAAAGCGCCGGCCTCAAGATAATTTACAGGACATTTCATCGGGCCGTAGACGACAATAAGGCGAGATTAAAAGGGCGGGTACTGGATCTGGGATGCGGCACCGGGATATTTACGCAGATACTCAGCGATCTTGAGGGTGTAACAGAGGTTGTTGGTCTCGACATATCAAGGGAATCGGTCCTTCATGCAAAGGAGAGGTGTAATGACAGGTGCAGCTTCGTTGCAGGCTCCGCCACTGAGCTCCCGTTCCCTGATTCGTCGTTTGATGCAGTAGTGGCCCTTGGCGACACCATAAGCCATATACATAACGGCTACAGAGATGCCATTTCCGAGGTAGGAAGGATACTGAAGCCGGGTGGACATCTACTGTTCGATGTGGACAACAAGTGGAACCTTGGCCTTCTGTCTGAACCCCATGAACTTAAGGCCGCTCTTCAGACAATCGGCTCAGGGCATATAAGGGAATGGTCATTTTTAGACGCCTTCGGGGAGCAGTGTTCCCTTCATTTCAAGACATTCAGGCCGTCCGAGATAACAGGCCTTCTCAATGACGCCGGCCTTACAGTCCTTGATTTTCAGGGGCTAATAATCCTGCCAAACATTATCCCTCAGCAATTCCACTACAACCATTCACTTGAAAGGCCGATGGGCCGGGCCGCTATGGTATTAAGCAGATTGGATCACATCATCCATAGATTGCCTTTTTTCAGGGGGTTGGGGATTGGGGCGCTGATAGTGGCAAGGAAGAGATAAGTATCTTTCTCTCTGTGCTCGCTTAGAAGCGCCTACTTTTGGCTGTTGTTCGGTTGCAGGATTTAGCTTCTATGCTAATCTTGGTATATGGTCAAGGTTTTAATAACGGTGCAGACGTACTCCGGCTATAAGGCGGATGAGAGGCCAAGATCCTTTACTCTTGTAAACAGGAGATTTGAGGTCAGGGAGATACTCGACCAGTGGCAGGGGGAGGACCATACCTATTTTAAACTTTTCGCTGATGACGGGAATCTCTATATCATAAAGCACGAAAAGGAAGCGGATGAATGGGAGATGGTGATGATGGAGGCTGTAGAGAAACCGTAGGAAGGCACTGCATCTCCATTTATGTCAACCCTCATCCCTCGATCAGGCGCGATGACTATCCCCCGAAACCAATTCAAACCTTGCCAAGTTTCCCGTGTTTTGAGTTTGTTTTATAATATCAAGATGTGATGTCTTCCAGCATCTTGAAAAAGAGGGGCGGGCGGTATTGTAACTGTCTATTAAAAGGAGGAGATTTATGCAAAAGGGAATAAGGATTCTTCTATTACTCTCTCTGTCGCATCTTGGCATCTTTGCTTCAAGCGGGTTTTGCGAATCTGACGTAATAGAGGTCGACTGTGCTTCTACAAACCCGGCATCCATTGTCAGCATCAAAGAATACGCATTTGAGCCGACTATAGCGACAATTAAGGCAGGCGAAGTGATAAAATGGGTTAACGACGGTTCATCAAGCCATATGATTACAAGTGGAAATCCTGGAGATAAGGATGCCGGCTCGGTTTTTGCGCTGGGCTTTATCACTCCAAAAAAAATCAAGTGTCTCCAGTTCCAGAAACCGGGCAGCTATATTTACCACTGCAGGCCTCACGGCAACCTGATGAAGGGCGCAAGCGTTATTGTCGAGTAAGGAGCACGCCTTTATTTGTTCCAGCCATGACAAGACTCGCACATATCTCAAGACCAGAATCAGGCCCTTTGAAAAATAGATTTCGTGAGTAGACCGGCTTCCTCTTACATAATTGCCTTGTCGCCTATATTATCATATGCACTCTTGAAGTAATCCTCGAGAGTCTCTCCCTTCTCATTCTTGACAACAAAAGGTACTCCCTGTAACTCCTGCAAACAAAAGGCGCCTGCTAAAAGGTCCTTCATATTGTCTTTATTCTCTTCCCTCTGCTCTTTAGTTAGAATCATTTTTTCAGGGAAGGGAAACTTGTTTCCGATCGCCCTTTTTAATTCATCCCTGCCCTGCCTTAAAGTTAACTCAATTTTACCACCCGGCAACTCTCTTTCCAGAAATACTAACAGCATGTTATCCCCCATATATAAAAAATGATTTTTTATCTTAACTCAACTAACCAGTGATATTCAATAATTTTCATAGGGAGGAAGAAAGATGTTTTTTAAGATTTTAAATAGATTTTGTGGAGTGAAAAGGGATATATAAGAAGAAAGTACCAGACAGACCGCTTTTTTCTAATCCGTCGTCTCTTTTGAGCCGTTTAAGTGGGGTTAGCACCGATCGGATGAGTAAATATACATTTACTAACGCTGGCCTTCTGGTACCTTTGATTCTATTTTACCACCATATAAAATCTTTGCAACCGGCAACATGAAAAAGAAGGACGGGCTGGAAATGATTTTTCAAGAGTTGCCCCCAGTTGTTTGCCGCTAAAACTGGTCTAAATTGGGTCTCAAAGCGTTTCAACGTCCTCCTAATCCGGCCAAAATATTTCGTAACTTACGCTCCTTCCTCCTCCTGGCCTTCTGCGAATCATGCCGAGTTGCAGCAGATGCTCGATTTCTCTGAATGCTGTGGCACGGCTCACTTTTGTCATGGAGACGTACTTTCTCGTTGTAAGACCTCCTTCGAAGCCTCCACTCCCGGCATCAAGGAGGCGGTTCACGACCTTTCTTTGTCTATTGGAGAGTGTTAACCCGGCATACTTATTCCAGAAACGGGCCTTATCGAGTACGGTGGAAAGGGTCTTTTCAGATCCTTCAATGGCCCTTGAAAAGCAGCCAAGGAACCATGACAGCCATTCTGTAATATCGCCGTCTCCCTTCTGACATCTTTCAAGGACACGGTAGTAGTCGTCCCTATCGGTCATGATCTGGGCTGACAGGCTGTAGTAACGGAAAGGCTGCCTATCATCCTGGGCAATCGCCATATCGGTGATTGCTCTGGCAATTCTTCCGTTGCCATCTTCATAAGGGTGGATGGTAACAAGCCAGAAGTGGGCGATAGCAGCCCTGATCAGACCTTCCGTCTTTCCTCTTTCCACTTTCCACCAAGAGAGAAAACGGTTTACCTCTTTGCCCACCTGCTCAGACGGCGGGGCCTCAAAGTGGACTGCTTCCCGTCCCACAGGACCTGACACAACACGCATTGGTTCAAGGCCACGCCATTTCCCTACCTTAATTTCGTGCATCCCCGAATAGCCAGTGGGAAACAGCGCGGCGTGCCAACCGTGAAGCCTCTTTACTGTGAGCGGCTCATTAAAGTTCCGGGTTGCATCAAGAAGTACGGTGATGAGTCCATCCACTTGCCTGTCAACACTGAGTCCTGCGGCTGGCAAGCCAAGCCTGCGAGCCACCGAAGAGCGCACCGATGCCCTGGAAAGATTCTCTCCCTCTATAGCTGTGGTCTTCACGGCCTCCTCAACAACTATTTCCGCTTGTGCCTCTTCCCCCAGCTTCAGGCCAAGGGATGAGACCTGGTTAAGCAATCTACCCTGGCGCATACGGCAGTCGCTGATCACAGAAAGCAAAGCACCCGGATCCCAGCGGAACAACGTCCAGTCTGGATGTTGCCATATATACCGAGACATTTATCTCTCCTATCGACTCAAAATATGAAGCGATTATATTCAGGATTTGCCTCATTGTCAATAAATTCTACGAAACCATGTCAGTGGGAACGACCGGCAATGGCATTCATCTTATGTCCTCGCCCTATGATTGCCGATGCCGGTTATCTTGCCAGGCTGCTCATATTTTGGGATTGTTTTGTAATATGAAAATGTGTTATCTTTCAGCAGGTTGAAAAAGAAGGACGGGCGGGAAATGATTTTTCAAGACTTGACCCCAGTTGTTTGCCCATCGAGTGGAGGGCGTGTAAATGGCAGACTCATTGGATAAGTTGACAATTCGGGGGTTCAAGTCCATCCGGGCCTTGGAGAAATTTGAACTCAAGGACCTAAACGTCTTCATTGGCGGCAACGGCTCCGGCAAGAGCAATCTGGTCGAATTCTTTCGGCTGCTGCGAAAGATCATTGACGGCAACCTTAATGAATACATTCGCTTTGGCGGCGGTGTCAGTGATTTCCTTTTCAATGGCCGCAAAGTGACGTCGCAAATGGAATTCGAGACGCTCTTTGGCCCTCGTGGTTATCGCTTCAACATTAAACCAGGACCTTCGGAAAACTGTTTGCTTACAGAAGAAGCCCGCTACTACAAACATGGAACCTCCGGGTGGTGGATTCTGGGTGACAGTCCGGACGGCAAGTCTTTGCTTGTCAAGGAAGCAAAAAGTGATTCATCGGACAGCAAATACAGCAGTCCGGTTTATGAGGCGATTTCATCATGGCAGATCTATCACTTCCATGATACCAGCGCCACAGCAGCGATGAGGCATTATGAAATAACCCAGGACAATAAGGTGTTGCGCTTCGATGCCGCTAACATTGCTCCTTATCTGCTGCTGCTCAGAATCGAGCACCCGGATGCGTATCGGGAAGTCCTGGACTCGGTGCGACTGGTGATGCCCTTTTTCGATGACTTTCTTC
>JAENJC010000010.1 GCA_016844545.1 Deltaproteobacteria bacterium
AGATACTTGCTATGGCAGATGATAAGACTGCTGTTGCTATCGGCCCGGGTGTTGTTCCAACCTCAGCGGCGCTAAAGGTAATGGCAGGCCTCATAGAAGATATTCCTCTACAAGTTGTCATAGATGCGGGTGGGATTGATGCAATAATCAACAACCCTGACGTGTTGAAAAAGGCAAAGGGGCCGAGGGTTATAACTCCTCATCCAGGTGAAATGGGAAGACTTCTCGGTGTTTCTTCGAGAGATGTACAGGCGGACAGGATAGGTATCGCTAGTAGGTTTGCCGTGGAGAATAATGTCTGCGTGGTGCTGAAAGGAGCCCATACCGTAATAGCCGTGCCGGAAGGTAATGTGTTCATAAACACTACCGGCAATCCCGGAATGGCCACTGCTGGAGCAGGAGACGTCCTGACCGGGATGATAGGCGGCCTGCTGGCTCAGGGATTCAGGCCTGAACAGGCTGCTATTGCTGCCGTTTACCTGCATGGTCTTGCCGGCAATATGGTTATGGGCGAAAAGGGGGAGTATGGTATAATGGCAACCGATTTGATAGAGAAGATACCTTATGCAATAAAATCTGTGGTTGGAT
Source organism: Deltaproteobacteria bacterium (assembly GCA_016844545.1). Classification (GTDB taxonomy): domain Bacteria; phylum Desulfobacterota; class JAENJC01; order JAENJC01; family JAENJC01; genus JAENJC01. The sequence goes on from JAENJC010000010.1 coordinate 589, forward strand.
AAAAGGAGCTGATATGCTTACTGCAAGGGATATAATGACAAAGGATGTGATTACCGTTAATAAGGAAACAAAGGTCTCTGACCTGGCTGAAATATTTACAATGAGCGGGATAGGCGGAGTCCCGGTAGTAGATGACTCAGGAAGGGTGATAGGAGTGGTTACAGAGAGCGATCTGGTGGAGCAGTCAAAGTCCCTTCATCTGCCAACGGTCTTTACCATCCTGGACTCGGTGATATTTCTTGAAACTGCGAAGCATTTTGAAAAGGAGTTGAGGAAGATGACAGGGGCGAAGGTTGAAGATATCTATACTGAAAAGGCCATTACTGTCCTCCCGCGAGATAGCCACTATAATGTCCGAAAAGAAGGTTTATACCATACCTGTCCTTGATGGTGATAAATTGGTAGGTGTAATAGGCAAGGCCGACGTGGTACGTGCTTCCGCAAAAGGATGAAAAGCATTATAATCCATACCCTCTCTCCAAGTGAAACAAAGGAGCTGGGCATTAAGATAGGCCGATTGTGCAAGGCCGGTGATGTGATAGCTCTGGACGGGGACCTGGGCGCAGGTAAGACCTGCCTTATTCAGGGGCTTGCAAAGGGGCTTGGTGTTTCAAAAAAGTCTTACGTCAGAAGCCCGACATTCACAATCCTGAATGTCCACAACGGCAGGGTTCCCCTGTACCACTTCGATCTCTACAGGCTGTCAGACCTTGACGAACTGGAAGAGATTGGATACAGGGAATATATATACGGTGAGGGAGTTTCTGCCATTGAATGGGCATCGAATGTGGAAGAGGCGATACCTGCTGAATGCCTAAGAATAGCAATTAAACGGGTTGGCGAAGATGAAAGGGAGATAGAGATTACTTCAAAAGGCGCAAAGTATGAGGGGAGGTTTTTAAAAGAATGGGTTTGATTGTTCACAAGTACGGCGGCACGTCGGTCGGCTCCATTGAAAAGATAAAGAATGTGGCCAAGAAGATAGCTAAGGTTAAGGATGAGGGTAATGATGTCATAGTTGTAGTATCAGCTATGTCGGGTGAGACCAACAAGCTTGTCGCAATGGCCAACGAGATTGCTTCGATGCCTGACGAGAGGGAGTATGACGCCCTTATATCAACAGGAGAGCAGATTACCTCGACCCTTCTTGCCATGGCCCTTAACTCTATGGGATATCCTGCTGTCTCGTTCCAGGGTTATCAGATAAAGATAGTAACAGACAGCGCATTCACAAAGGCGAGGATACAGAGGATAGATGCGGATAATCTGAGAAAGGAGCTAAAGGCTGGGAAGATCATCACCGTCTCAGGGTTCCAGGGTGTGGATGAGGCTGGGAATGTCACCACTCTCGGCAGAGGCGGCTCAGATACAACGGCAGTTGCCATAGCCGCAGCCCTCAAGGCAGACGAATGCATTATATATACGGATGTGGACGGGGTCTATACCACTGACCCCAATATATGCCCGAATGCAAGGAAGCTTGACAGGGTCACTTATGAAGAGATGCTGGAGATGGCGAGCCTTGGGGCCAAGGTATTGCAGATACGTTCTGTTGAATTCGGGATGAAATACAATGTCCCGATAAGGGTTTACAAAGGAGGAGGATAAAGTGGAAGCGCCGTTAGTATCAGGGGTTGCATATGACAAGAATGAGGCAAAGATCACTGTTGTAGGTATTCCTGACAGGCCCGGGATAGCCTCTAAACTGTTTACGCCTATTTCTGAAGCGAACATCAATGTTGACATGATCGTCCAGAACATAAGCGCTGAAGGTCATACAGACCTGACCTTTACGGTACCCAAGAGCGACTTTAAAAAGGCGCTTGAGATCGTAAAAAAGATAGCAAAGGACATAGAGGCGAGAAACGTCATAGCTGATGAGAATATTGCGAAGGTGTCCGTAATCGGGGTCGGTATGAGAAGCCACTCAGGGATTGCCGCCAGGATGTTCGACCTCCTCTCAAAAGAGGGGATAAACATCATGATGATATCCACATCCGAGATAAAGGTATCCTGCGTGATTGACACCAAGTACACAGAGCTGGCTGTCAGGGTGCTTCATGACGGGTTTGGGCTGGGGAAATAAAAAAGGGCAACCACAGAGAGTTGCCCCTACATGAACATAATAACAAAACCATCGTTATTTCTTCGGGGCATGTATGCACAAGTTGTGCAGGTCTTCAGCAGCCTCCATCACTGCCTCTGAGAGGGTAGGGTGTGAATGTATTGTCTCTCCTAATTCTTTTGTCGTCATCCCCTTCTGCATGGCAACTGCCGCCTCATGGATAATGTCTGTTGCATGGGCTCCTATAATATGACATCCTAATACTTTATCTGTCTTTGCATCGGCAATGATCTTGACCATCCCTGCAATCTCTCCCATTGCCTGGGCCTTACCTAATGTCCTGAAATTGAAACGACCTATTTTTATATCTATCCCCTGCGCTGAAGCCCAGTGTTCCCTGAGCCCCACGCTTCCTATCTCCGGCATGGTGAATATCCCGGCAGGAACAATGTCATAGTTCATCTTCCTCTCATGCCCCATTATGTTCTCTATGGCTATAAGGCCCTGGGTCGATGCTACGTGGGCAAGCATGATCTTCCCTGTGATGTCTCCTATGGCATAGACACCGGTAAGATTCGTTTCCATCTTCTCGTTGACGGTTATCTCGCCCCTGTTTCCCTGGGCCACGCCAACATTTTCCAGTCCGATGTTCTCAGTGTTCAATGCCCTTCCTATGGATACAAGGCATATCCCGGCAGTTATTGTCTTCCCGTCCTCAAGGGTAGCGGTTACGCCTCCATCAACCTTTTCGACCTTTATTATCTTGGCTGAAGTGATCAGCTTTATCTTCTTTTTCTTCAGCTCCCTTTCAAGGGTTGATGCTATCTCTGGGTCCTCGGTGGCAACGGCCCTGTCCATCATTTCAACCATGGTCACTTCCGAACCAAGTTCGTTCAGGATGCAGGCGAATTCGCACCCTATAACCCCTGCCCCTACTATCAACACCGACTTCGGCGTCTCTTTAAGGTTCAACGCCTCGTCGCTGGTTATTACATTCTTCCCGTCAAATGGGAAAAGGGCCATCCTTGCAGGCCTTGAGCCTGTGGCAATGATTATCTTATCGGTCTGGATGCTGCTCTTTGAGCCGTCCCTTGCCGTTACCTCAACTTCTGTGGGGCTTAAAATGACCCCGCGACCTTCGACAAGGTTTACCCCATGGCTTTTGAATAAGGCCCTTATACCCTTAACAAGGTTTCCGACAACCTTGTCCTTCCTCTCCATCATCTTTGCCATGGAAAAGGTTATCTCCCCCTTTATCTCTATCCCGAATTCATCTGCATGCCTGACCTTTTGAAGGGCCTCCACAGATGCAATCAGGGTCTTTGTAGGTATGCACCCCCTGTTTAGGCATGTGCCTCCAACCTCCGTATCCTCTATAACAGTAACATCACCGCCGAGCTGGGCGCCTCTAATGGCCGCCACATATCCGCCAGGGCCGGAACCAATAATCACAATCCTTGTCTTTCCCATTCCATCCTCCAAATCAGATATTATTTGACTGCAAAATATAGAACAAAACAGCCTGTTAGTAAAGGTTATTGTTGACGTTTATTTACTCTTTAACAGAGAAGGTATTCGCAAATAGGCAATTTTAGAGCAGATAGGGATTATTTTATTGCTTATTGTGCCTCCCTTTGCTATAATTGGTGCCACTCAGAATCTTATAATGATTATTAAAACATGATAGACATACATGCCCATATCTTGCCATTTATTGATGATGGCGCCGTGAGCTGGGAAGAAGCGGTAGAAATGTGTAATATGGCTTATGATGACGGAATAAGGGCCATTGTGGCAACACCTCACATAATGGATGGGTTGTATCCTAATAAGAAGAACGATATAGTCAAGAAAGTTGAGGAGTTGAGGGAACGTATAGAGGTCCCTTTATCAATATTATGGGGGGCGGATGTACGCGTGTCAGCCGATCTGGTGAGTCGCATAAAGGCTGGTACAATACCTACGATAAACGACAAAAACTATCTGTTGCTTGAATTGCCATTTGATCGAGTACCGCCAAATTTTGAGACATTGATATTTGACTTGCAAATGAATGGGATAACGCCTGTGCTCACACACCCGGAGAGGTGTCTGTGGATAAAAGGGAATCTGAAGCCAATACTTTCGAGATTCATTGAGCTTGGTATAATTATTCAAATGAATGCCGGAAGTCTCACAGGCGCTTTCGGGAAAGAGGTTAAAGCCATGGCATTTGAAATGGTGAGGTCGGGGCTTGTGCATGTTGTTGCTTCCGATTGCCATTCGACGAAAGACAGGCCCCCTGTTCTTTCAAGCGCCATGACAATTTTGGAATCCATGATCGGCATTAATTATAAAAAACTTGTTTACGATAATCCGGGAAAGATTATAGAGGGATTGCCGATCAACTAATAATAAAGGAAGATAGTCGCTTTATGAAAAAATATTTTATATTGATACCATGCATCATTATTTTAGGTTGTGCCACCACTAAGAATGGCGGGTCATACACTGAAAAAGGATTAGCAGCCCTGCAAAATGGGGAGTTAAATTATGCGCAGGCCTTGTTTGAACAGGCTCTGAAGGAAAATCCGCGAGATTCTTTCACTCTTAATAACCTGGGAGTTGTCCACGAGCGAAGGGGGAATTATAAAAAGGCGTTGGAGATGTATCAGGCTGCAGCCCAGACCGGTTCATCAGTCACCATCGGGTCGGATGATCCAGAATATAAAGGCATTACCATATCGGAACTTGCAGCTAAAAATGCGAAGAGGGCCAGGGAGATTCAGCCCACCACTGTACCTGGACAATCAAAAGAAGATGAATTAAAGGGCCTTTACAGTACGGCATACAAAAGCTTTACATCAGAGGAGTACGATAAGGCATTGTATGAATTCAGTAGGTATCTGGATTTGGTTTCCGATAAGAGTCTGGCAGGCAATGCCCTGTACTGGATTGGCGAAATATACTATCAGAAAGAAGACTATTTTCAGTCTCTGGAGACATTCTGGAAAGTCGTAACGGATTACCCTGATGGGAGCAAGATTCCTGACACGTTGTTAAGATTAGGGGATACATACAAGGCCCTGGAAGACAGGCAGAGTGCGGCAAGGATGTTCAAAAAAGTGATTGAGTCGTTCCCTAACACAGATGCTGCAAAAAAGGCAGAAAAAAGACTTGCTGGATTATAAGTTTTAGTATAATATTTTCCGAGAATTATCATTAGCTGTGATCTTACACCTGATAGCAATCAAACATTAAACTTTTGATTGCACCGGTATAATACCAAGTAAGCTTTCAATGATGCATAATTTTAATGTTTGAAAGCAACTTGGAATAAAAAGGAGAAGCGATGAAACTGAAAAACAATAACCGCCATTGTAAGTGTGTAGCCATAATGCTTTCCTGTCTTCTAGCCGTATCAACCTTTACACCCCTCACAGGTCAGGCGCGGGCAGCCGACGATCTTCACGCCATAGGGCATATTTTCGCGTCGGAAGGCGCTAAATTAAGGCTCCCATCGGGAGATTGGATCGACCTGGGAAAGACGTCCGTTCCTTTATTCAGTGCGAGCCGGATAAAGACTGAAAAAGGGAGCATATACATTAACCTCGCCAGCGCAGGAATCATTGAGGCGCCGAGAGATAGTGAGTTCCACATAGCAAGGACGGAAGAAGGAATTACATTGAATTTACAAAAGGGAGGGGCATCCTTTTCGATATCAGGTTCAGTCAATTTCTCCGTAATCACTCCTATTGTCACAATAAAAGGAGCCTCTCAAACTGCTGCACTCAAGTCCGTGGCATCAAGCCGGGAGATGGGAGGGGTTGTCGTTATAAATGATAACTCTGTCCTTGTAAGGGCTACCAAAGGAGACATGACCGTTTTAACAGTGGATGGGAAGGGCAGCGTAGTCAAATCCGGCGAGGCAATAAGAGTAGCCGAGCTCAAGCCAAAGACACCTTCTTCCCCTGCCGGAGTCCCTGCCGCACCGGCCAAGGGACTTATTGATAAGACTGCAGCGGTCCTTGGTGTCAGCAAGGGAGCAGCAACAGTAATAATGGCTGTGGCCGCAACAGGAGTAGTTGCGGGCGGAGCGGTTGCCATGTCCGGCGGCGGTGGTGACGGTGGTGGCTCAATCTGCCAGTAAAACCTATTATGCTATTGATGAATTCGTAAAAACTAAAAATTGTCACAGCCAAAAGTAGGCGCTTTTAAGCGAGAACAAGGAGCTAACCTAAACTCTTTCTCTGAGTCCTCTGTGAACTCTGTGGCTGGATAAAGACTTTTTGCGAGACCATCAAGCTATTACCTTCTTGAAATTTCCGTTTACCAGCGTTATTTTACATCCACCCGCTGTTTTAACGTCCTAATAGTGTTTCATATGAATAGACTGACTTATTTAATCACATCCTTGTTCCTTGCGATCTTAGCAACCTCGCATGCCTTTTCAGAAGAGGCCATAACCACCATACGGGAGGTACCTGGCGACTATCGCGTCAATGCCGGAGACCTGCTGGAAATAAAAGTCTTTGGAGCAGACGAACTCAACCAGAGCGTGAAAGTGACCTCAGGCGGCATCATCCTTCTCCCCCTTGTCGGCCCCATAACTGTAGAGGGGCTTTCTGAGCTTGAGATAAAGGAAAAAATAGAGGGTCTTCTGGCGGAAGAGCTTATCCAGCAACCTCAGGTAATAGTCACTGTAAGGGAGGCGGGAAGGGTTTTTATAGGCGGGCTCGTAAGATTGCCAAAAGATGTCTCCCTCAGACCGGGAACTACCTTGACCAATGCCATCTCTCAGGCAGGTGGTTTTGATAAGGATGCAAACGTGACAGAAATAAGGTTTTTAAGGAAGGGTGAGCGGGTGGCAGTTATTGACGTTGAAAGCATACTGACTGGAAAGACGGAAGACCCCATCCTCAGGGACGGGGATGCCATATATGTGGAAGAGGCCAAGAACTTCTATATTGAAGGGTACGTTAGAAAACCGGGGGCTTTCCCATACAAGAAGGGGATGACCCTGCTGAAGGCGATTGGCTTCGCCGGTGGAATAGATGACATAGGAAAAACCTCAGGTATACAGATATCCAGACAGGAGAAAGGAGGCTTTGAAAAGATAACAGTGGATTACGGCAAGATAAAGACGGGGAAGGCCGAGGACATCTTCATAGAAAAGGAAGATATAATCTATGTCCCGAGGAGTTACCTTGCCAGCTTTATCAGGGGGCTGTTCTTCACTGTCGGTATAGGAGACAGGCACAGTGTAGGCGTGAATCCAAGCCCGTGGGTGACAAGATAGATGGAAGACACAGAACAGATAGAAAATACGGATATCCACCTCAGAGACTACTGGGAGGTGATCCTTAAACACAGATGGACTGTGGCGACTGTATCTATGGTCACGGCAGTCACTGTTGCCATATTTACCTTCTCAGCAACCCCTGTCTATAAGGCGACCGCCACCATAAAGATAGATAAAGAGACTCCGAAGGTAGTCAATTATGAGGACGTCCTTCCAAAGTCCGCTGATGCCCAGGACTTCTATCGAACCCAGTATGGGATACTTAAGAGCAGAGCCATTGCGAAGATGGTCATAGAAAAGCTCTCTCTTGATAAACATCAGGAGTTTCAGCCGAGTGTCGGTGCCATTGCCGCGGGCTCAGTTGATGAACGGAAACTGATGGACTCTTTCCAAAAACGTCTCGAGATAGAACCAGTCAAGAATTCGAGTCTCCTCAAGGTCGCCTTTTCATCCAGCAATCCTGAATTTTCTTCTCAGGCAGCCAATGCCGTTGCCCAGGCATACATCGACTATAACGTTGACAGCAAGTTCAGGACATCGGAAAAGGCCCGGCAGTGGCTGTTAGACAAGATAAATGAGGTCAGGGCAAGGGTCGAGGTCTCTGAAGAGGCCCTTCAGACCTATACCAGGGAGCGGGGAATATTTTCTCTCGAAAAGGACGAAAACATAGTAATGCAGCGGCTGGAAAACCTGAACATGGAGTTGTCCAAAGCCGAAACGGACAGGATGTCAAAAGAGGCTATTTACAGTGAGAGCGCCGGTTCTCCTGCCGAAGCCCTTTTAACTATAAGGGGAAACCAGCTCATCGGAGGACTTAAAGCAGAGCACGCAAAGCTTGAATCGGAGTACTCCAGGCTGATGATGTTTTACAAGCCCGACTATCCAAAGATGACCCAATTGAAGAACCAGATGGATACCCTTGAGGAAAGGATCCGCAAGGAAGTCTCGAATCTCGTTGATGGAATAGCCTCTGACTACAGGGAGGCCATGAAAAGGGAACAGTTTATCAGGAGCACCTTTGAGACCCAGCGTGAACTGGCAATCCAGATGAAGGACAAGGCGATCCAATACAACATCCTGAAGAGAGAGGTTGACACCAACAAAGAGCTTTACAACGGGCTTCTACAGAGGTTAAAGGAGATAGGGACATCAGCAGTAGAGGCGATCAGCAACGTCCAAGTACTGGACAGGGCAGAGGTCCCTGACCGCCCCTTTAAGCCGAGCAAAGGTCTAAATATAATCCTGGGGGTGTGGGCAGGGCTTTTCCTGGGGATATGCAGCGCCTTTTCCATTGAGTACATGGACGATTCGATAAAAGAACCGGGGGATGTGGAGAAGTTCCTGCATGTGCCTATACTCGGGTTGATACCCAGCCTTGAGGGAAAGGGTGAACTCTATCCCGAACTAATCTCCCTCAAGAACATAAAATCGCCTCTTTCCGAGGCATTCAGGACCCTCAGGACGTCCCTGATCTTCTCATCGCCCGGCTCCCCCCCAAAAATAATCCTGGCAACATCCAGCAAAGAAAGTGAAGGGAAGAGCACAGTGGCGAGCAACTTGGGTACTGTGATTGCTCAGGGAGGAGGAAGGGTGCTAATAATAGACGCAGACCTCAGGAGACCCAGCGTTCACAAAGTATTTTCGTCCCCCATCTCTCCAGGGCTTACTAATCTGCTTACCGGGAATGCGGAAGAGAAAAGCGTTATTAAAAGTACCGAGGTCCCGGGCCTCTTTATAATACCTTCAGGTCCCATACCTCCAAACCCAGTGGAACTGCTCGGCTCCCAGAAGATGAAGGAGGTAATTGCAGGCCTTAAAAACGATTTCGACTTCATTATATTGGACACTCCCCCCATTAACGGTCTTGCCGACACTCTGACCCTTACCCAACTGGTAGATGGCGTTATTATGGTTGTTCATGGCGGTATCACCCCGAAGTGGATCATCAGGGAATCGATAAAACAGTTAAAGGGAACGAACACCCCCATCCTTGGAGTGGTCATAAACAACCTGCAATTGAAGAAAAATCCATACTCCCACTATTACGCTTCGTACGATTATTCCATAGAGAAAAGTGAAAAGAAGAGCAGAAGCCGCTGGCTTGGTCTATGAATGCCATAAGGTTCCGACAGGCCAGCCCACGGCTTGCCCTCCAGATAGTTGCAGCGTCATTATCCATCTTCCTTGCCTGGATCGCCCTTAAGCCTTGGATGGCGGAGATGACCGTTTCCGAACCTTACACCATTGACATGGTTAACAGGGCGATAGCCGTTGAACCGGATAACGCCCATTATCACTATCTGGAAGCTTTGCTTTATCTTTCCGACGCTGAAAATATAAACCTTGAACAGGCGAAAAAATCGATACTCAGGGCCATAATGAATAATCCTTCCAATGCGGCCTATTGGAGAGGACTGTATCTGGTCGAAAGTGCCATGAGTAATACTCCTCAGGCTGAAAAGGCAATCCGTAGGGCCGTTGTCCTTTCCCCCAAAGACCCTGAGACAAGATGGATGCTGGGGAACCATTACCTTTTAAAGGGCGAAAAGGTGGAGGCCCTCAGAGAAATACGATTTATCATGGAGACATTCTCCGGAGAAACCGTAAGGGCCTTCCCCATCCTTTCCATTGCTGCCAATCATGATGCTGGCTTGATCCTTGAAGAGGCCATCCCCGACAAAATTGATATAAAGAGAGAGTACCTTGGCTATCTCATGGGTAGAAAGGATACTGCTGCCGCAAAGCTCTTATGGGAAGATATGGCCGAAAGGTATCCCTTGGACAAGAAAGAGAGGCTTCGTTTTGTAGACTATCTCATTGACGAGGGGGCGATTGAGGACGCAAAAAAAGAGTGGAGCGATCTGACAGGCACGAACAGTTGGGAACCTGTCTGGAACGGCGGTTTTGAACAAGAGACATGGAGTGGCGGATTCGACTGGAGGATCGACAAAACAGAGGGGGCGGCAGTCAGCCGGATTGAGGGCACATCCGTCGAGGGGAAGCACTCCCTGAACGTCAGGTTTGATGGCTCTCGTAATATCGATTTCTATCATCTCCGCCAGGTCGTCCCTCTTAAGCCTGATACAAAATACAGGTTTACAATGCAGATAAGGGCGGAGGACCTGACCACCAACGGCATAAAGATGGAGTTCTACGGAAACAGTAACTGTAGCTTCCACACCTCCACTGATACCGTGTCAGGGAATGTCCCCTGGACAAAATACCAGTTGGAGATAAAGACCCCTGCCGGTTGCTCATCGGGCACCATAAGGCTCCGGAGGGAGAAAAGCACGAAATTCAACAACCTCATTGCAGGGAAGGTATGGATAGACGAGGTCAGGCTGGATGAGGGCAAATGATCGCATAATAGAGTGGGGGGTGCTCTTCACCGTCATATTCACCTGTCTTGCCTTCGGCGCCATGGAGGTATGGTCGGTTGCGGTAACGAGGTCTTTGTCCTGATGCTCCTCGCCATATGGGCAACAGATATGATTGGTGGTGGAAATATAAGGCTTGCTAAGACACCTTTGAACATCCCTCTCCTTTCCCTTGTCGCAATCCCTTTTTTTCAGCTTGTCCCTGTCCCAGCCTTCTTGTTACAGCATCTGTCATACAACAGTTACATCTTCTACCTGGATACCTTCCGTGCCGTTTCCATGGAAATGAGAGCGATAAATCCGATATCCCTCTATCCCCATGCCACATGGAACGAACTCCTCAAGGTCCTTTCATACGCCGGTCTGTTTTTTATCATCATCAACAATATACGAAGAGAGAGGGTTAAGGGACTTCTCAGGATCATGGTCGGCTTTGGCCTTCTCCTGGCCATTTTTGGGATTCTCCAACACCTTTCAGGGACCGGCAGGATATACTGGTTCAGGGAGCAGATGCCCTCGTTCTTCGGCCCGTTTTTCAATAGAAACGCCTTCGCAGGGTACATTGGCATGCTCATTCCACTTGGACTTGGCCTCTTTGTCTCTTCCCTGCCCTTAAACAAGAGGAACCATATCCATCGCCCTCTCTTTTACCTCTTTGCCACCGTTATTATGGTTGTGGCCCTTTTTCTGACCATATCCAGGGGCGGGATCATAAGTCTGATGATTTCACTTTCTTTCTTCACGCTTCTTTACAGGTCTTCGAAAACCGGGACCAGAAAACCCTCTGTCGTCCTTATCCTTTTACTAATCGTCTTTATTTATCTTGTGTGGATAGGGATCACTCCTATAATAGAACGGCTCTCCACCTTGTCTCATTTTGGGGAGGTCCTTGAATTCAGGACAGAAATATGGCAGGCAACCATATCGATCTTCAGGGACTTCCCCCTCCTCGGTACCGGTCTTGGGAGTTTTGAATATGTATTCCCATCGTACAAACCCTTTGGTTCGTATTCTGTTGTGACTCACGCAGAAAATGACTATCTCCAGTTTCTTTCCGAAACAGGTGTTGCGGGCGGAATAGCTGTCATATTGCTCATTTCGGCTCTTTTGAGGCTTGGATGGAAGACCATATCTAAAACAGAGGAGGATAGATACCCCCTCAGCATAAAGGCAGGGTTAATCTCCGGGATGATTTCTGTACTGACATACGGCACTGCCGAGAGGATGCTTTATATACCCGCCATAGCCATCCTTTTTACCCTGTACGCTGCTCTGATCTGTTGCATTGGAAACGGCATCAATGAAAGGCATGTTCAATAAAACTATTGCCAGAAACATTACATCGTGTATATTATAATTCAAAAAGTGGAATATAAAACATACATTTAGGCGGCAATAAAAAATATTAAAGATATGAGAGGTAAAAATATGGAATTTAAGATATCCAGATTATTTTTATTGTTCAAGGTTGTAGCAATATTCATAACTATGACGTCCCTGTCTGCTACAGCGGAGGATGTCTCTGGCCAGCAACTGCAGGAGTATATTATAGGGCCTGAGGATGTTCTGGAGATTTCGGTATGGAAAAACCAGGACATATCGAGAGAAGTACGTGTGCGGCCGGATGGGAAGATATCCCTCCCGCTGATAGGGGAGATCGGAGCGGCAGGACTAAACGTCGAGTTATTACGAAAAACTATCACTGAAAGGGTTAAAGAGTATCAGGGAGGAGCGGTTGTCTCCATTATTGTGAAGGAGATAAACAGCTACAAGATATTTATTCTTGGGGAAGTCGCCAGACCCGGGGTCTTCATACTTAAAGCAAAAACTTCCGTGCTTCAGGCGTTAGCCCTGGCTGGCGGTTTTAATCAGTTTGCCTCAAAAAACAAGGTCGTGGTGATACGCAGCAGGAAGGACGGCAGCACTGAAAAAATCAGGATAAACATCAACGAGATTGTCAAAGAGGGGAGCATGGATAAGGATATCATTTTGATTCCGCAGGATACTATCTTTGTCCATTAAGAAATGAGCGTCCTTACTTTTTTTACAATGGCAGCCCTCGATATCCCTTCATAGTCCAGCAACTCTTCAGGTTTGCCGCTCCTTGGCATCTTTCGAACGGCCAGGGAGTATAACTAAAGGTATGGAATTCAAAGATTGATATATATTGTAAGATATCCCGTTGTTTCTCCATCTTTGTTAAAACCATGGGCAAGGCCCAGTGCTGGCGTAATCCTGAGCCAGTAACCAAGGGTCATATCAAGCCTTGCCTCCACTCCTGCGCCAACCTTCAACCTGTCAGACGTAAAGCCGGTATTGTCGTCCCACACCTCTCCAGCATCGGCAAATAGGGCTCCGTGCAGTCTGTCCCAGAAGACGGGGCGCGTTCCGTTGCCCTGAAAGATGTATTTAAGGGGTACCCGGTACTCCAGGGTCCCTGTGGCCAGGTATTGCCCGACCGCAAAGCCAGGGCGATAACCACGGAGCGGATACCCTGTTTGATTGATGGATGGCGTACCGCCGATCTGAAATGCCCCCTGGCGGGTCCTTTCCCCGTAAGATGCTGCACCTGTGAGGTTTATATATGCAACATGGTGTCTCAGATAATCCGTCGGTAACTTTATATATTCTGTATAGGAGGCGATGTATTCCCGCGAAATCAGATCGCTCCCTGTCTCCTTAGAGTAATACCTGTGCAAAAGGGTTATCTTGCGCCCCTCTTCGTGGCTTATGGAATAAGGGTATTTTAGGGAGTTGGAGAATTCAACGCCGGCAAATAGATTGTCCTTCCTACCGGCAAAAAGAAGGTTCCCGCCGCTTAACGGCATGCTCAGCTTATCCAGGTCTTGCATATGATATCCGAGGGTAAATCTATACTTTGACTCTATCCTGTTTATGGGAACAGACATCCCGAGGAGAAGGCTCCTGTTCAGTTCATAGTAGTCACCTCCGGGGAGAAGGCCTGAATACACCACCGGCCTTTCGTATGTCTGTAAGATGAGGGTAGGGTAGGCGTAATCGTTCAGATAGTTTATGTCATAGTAAACGTTGTCGCTGGATGTGCCATAACCTATTTGGGCCGTATAGGTGTTGTATCCGAGGACATCCTGACCTGCTGTAAAGGCCCCTACTACTGTCCCTTTATGGTCTCCTGAAAAGGCAGGGAGCCAGAAATGAGGGAGAAGTGTAGGTACTGCGGAGTAGGGCTTAGGGTTTTCACCCAAATATCTCCCCTCCCCTTGTGGTAGGGGGTTGAGGGGAGGGGGGAGATCAGTATCTTCCTTCCAGTATGGCTTTATTGCCGGGCCTGGTGAAGTCATCCAACCTTCCGGGTTGTATTTGATAACCGCCATCTTATACCCTTTTGAGCCATAGACAGAAAAAACCATTTCCGTGCCTTTTGGTGAAATATCAGGCTGGAAGGCCCCGCCAAGTATGTGAGTAATCTGATAACTTTTACCCTCCTTTATCGACCAGGCAAAGAGGTTGTAGACCTTTGTCTCGTCGGACGAATAGATGATATATCTGCCGTCTGGAGACCAGGCCGCATAGGCATTGTTGTTGCTGTTTTCAAAGAGCTGTATATCGGTCTTTTCCGCCATA
>JAENJC010000094.1 GCA_016844545.1 Deltaproteobacteria bacterium
CGTCCATGACGTTGTAAAAGGTGCTCCCCTTACCGCATCCTGAAGTTATAGTCCTCCTCTCAAAGAGCCCTGCTGCCAGTGGGTTCTCTGCGACCGTATCTACCTCCGCGCTCCCCTTCTCTTCATCCATCTTTATGGACTTTATGTCTGAGAACCTCTCTATAAACCCCTCTGAGCCAAGGAACCCAAGAGCCAGCTCCTTCATATGGTCTCCGAGGCAGAGGAGGGTCACAACCTCCTTATTGTTCAGGGATATGGTAAGGGGCACCTCTTTTATCAGAGAGACCTCAACCTCCTCAGTAGAGTTTTCCCTGAACCTTTTTACCATTAATGTTTCAATTACCTTCATCGCTCTCTTACTGCCTCATTTTTGCTTTGCCAAAATACGATCAAAAAACAACTTAACAGGTCACACCTGGTTTGACAACTTAAAGATTACCTGTATTAGAAGGAAAAAGAAATGGAATTCCATAGTAATAGTTTAGCACTTCCCAATAATACCCAAATACCCAGTTTTGGACATGGACAAATTCAAAAAAAATTGATATATTGGATGCACTTTATTTAAGCTGGAGGGTCAGATAATGCCTGAAGACAAGGAGAGTGAGGTAAAAAGAGAAGGCGTGGATTTTTCTAAGCGCGCCTTTATAAAGACGGCATTGATTGGCGGGATAGCCGTTGCATCGGGTGCAGTGATTGCAAAGAAGATCGTCTCTAATATCCCAAATACCGGTCTTACGAATGCCTCTGTCAGCGACGAGCTTCAGCAGGACAGGGTTATGAAGGACAAGGAATTTGTGGTGATGAGCAAGGAAGAAAAAGACCGGATGGTGCAGATGTTTGTTAGCGAGTACAAGTATACGGCCTGATTTGAAATAATGTAGGGGGAGAGTAATGCCAGCAGAAGAAAAGAAGGAAGTGAAGGGGACAACTATAAGCCGCCGTCAATTTTTTAAACAGGCTGGAGCTGTGAGCGCCGCAGTTGCCGCAGCCGCAGCGTCGAGCGTAATTGCTCCTGAAGAAGCAGAGGCAAGGACGACCTTTGCTGAGTTCTTCCAGAATAACTACAGGCTTATGACCGATGAGGAGAAGAAAGAGGCCATCGCTCGCCTTGAGCAGAGACACTCTGAAGAGTACGGAAAGAAAGTAACAGTCGATGGTTCCCCCGCCATGAAGGATGTTCTGTTTGGCTATGCTCTAAATATTCAGAAGTGCATAGGATGCAGACGCTGCGTTTATGCATGCGTTAAAGAGAACAATCAGTCCCGCCACGACACTGAGATACAGTGGATAAGGGTTATAAGGATGGAGAAGGGGAACTTCACCGTTGATGATATGGACAAGGGATACCCTAATTCGCCGAATGAGTCCTTTGGCATTCAGGTTGGAGGCAATGCCTACAAAAATGCAGGTGTCGCCCTTGAGGGGCAGCACTATTACCAGCCCGAGCGGGTGCCAGAGAAGGACGCATTCTATTTCCCGGTTCAGTGCATGCAGTGCGAGAAGCCACCCTGCGTCAAGGTGTGTCCGGTCAGGACAACTTACAGGGACCCGGATGGTATAGTTGTCATAGATTACAACTGGTGCATTGGTTGCAGGATGTGCATGGGAGCTTGTCCATACTGGGCAAGACGTTTCAACTGGGGTGACCCAAACCTTCCGGCTGAAGAGATGAACCCAAAGACCCATTACCTCGGGAACAGGCCTCGTATGAGGGGGGTTGTTGAAAAGTGTACCTTCTGCCTGCAGAGGACCAGAAAGGGCAGGTATCCAGCCTGCGTTGAGGTTTGTCCTGTAGGGGCAAGGAAATTCGGCAACCTCCTCGATCCTGAAAGCGAAGTCAGGAAGATCCTTGACAGAAAAAAGGTCTTCAGGCTGAAGGCCGACATGAATACATATCCCAAGTTCTTCTATTTCATTGATTAAAGGGGTAAGGCTATGAAAAATAAGGTCAGCTTCATTGTAGATTTTTTCTCTTACGGATTGAAGGGCGGGTCGAGTTATTACGCCTGGCTCGGTATCCTCTCATTGTTTATATTGCCCTGGGCATATGGCAGCTATCAGCAGATGGTTGCCAAGGGGATGATCGTGGCCGGATTTACGGACCAGATATCCTGGGCCGTGTATGAAGGGAACTTCGTCTTTCTGGTCGGGGTAGCGGCAGCGGCCGTGACGGTCGTCTTTCCCTATTATGTTTACAATTACAAAACGCTGAAAAATGTGGTTCTGATAGGGGAGATGCTTGCCATTACCGCAGTTCTCCTGGTTATGCTGTTCATCATTTACCACATGGGAAGGCCTGACAGGCTCTGGCATTTGGCACCGATAATAGGTATTTTCAGCTGGCCCAACTCCATACTTACCTGGGACGTTATAGTCCTTAACGGCTACCTGGTTCTCAACCTTATCTGCGCTTTTTATAACATGTATAAAAGGTATACCGGCCAACCCCTTAATGAAAAGTTTTACATGACCTTCGTCTATATCTCCATTGTATGGGCCCTAACTATCCATACAGTAACGGCATTCTTGATGAATACGATGGCTACGAGACCGATGTGGTTCCATTCCCTTATGCCTCTCAAATTTCTAGCAACGGCTTTTGCGGCTGGTCCCGCATTGATAATTGTGGCATTGTTGACTATTAGAAAGAACACTAAACTTGAAATCCCTGATGAGGCCATCAACCTGCTTTCCCAAATAGTTGTCTGGTTTCTTGGGATAGCTCTCTTCCTGTTACTGTCAGAGGTTGTGACAGAGCTATATCCAAGCACAGAGCATTCGTTTCAGCTTAAATACGCCTTGTTCGGGATGTTTGGCCTGAGCAAGATGGTACCATGGTCGTGGACATCCTATTTAGTGATGATAGGTTCCTTTGTCCTGCTGCTGATCCCCCGCGTGAGAAAGAACTATACGTTCCTGCCCATCATCTGTATATCGCTCTTTATCGGGATCTGGATTGATAAGGGCTATGCCCTTGTCATCTCCGGCATGATTCCATCACCGCTTGGCGAGTTCTCAGAGTATACACCGACATGGATTGAGATATTCATTATTGCGGGTAACTGGGCCATCGGCCTCATGATCTTTACGATATTGGCAAAAGGCGCTGTCGGGGTGATGCTCGGCGATGTTATACATCCAAGCGCTGCAGGTAAAGAGGTAGCACACCATTAAATAACCGTAAGCAGTAAGCATATCACGGTAAGAATGGAAACAGCTCACGGCTTACGTTTTACGATTAAAGAAGGAGAAAAGGGGATGAAGATAAAAAAGATTACAAAAGTGACGTTTGGCGCCTTAGTTGCCGGTACAGTGATCTTCGGAATCGGTCATTTTCAGACTCAGGCTCAGCAGGAACAGCCTGCTCAACAGGCTGCCGCAACTGCCACTGTAACAGAATGCTTTGAGAGCAGAGAGGGGTATACAGCGAGATCGAGGGTTGAAAACGTTGTGCCTGAGTATGGCTATCCGAATATAAAATGCTCTCAAACCACCGGAGGAGTTCTCTGGTGGGGTGACCCATACGATGACACAATCCCCATGGGAGATATGCCTGATATTGATGATATTACAAAAGGCGATTATCTGACGGAAGATGCGGTTATAAAACCGAGGGAGCCTCAGTTGAATTATTTCAACATGGATCCGGATAAACACTGTGTCATGTGTCATGATGGGAAGGCAGTTCCGTTCCCTAAGGACAAGAAGCCAAGAATGATTACGATGCATCAAGACATCGTTGAGGACTCCATGGAATTGATGCACGGCGAAGGCGCAATCTGGTGTCTTGACTGTCACAACGCAACAAACCGCAATACTCTGATTGACCATCGCGGGAAGGAGATTAGCTTTAATCAGCCGCAAAAGCTGTGTGGCAAGTGTCATGGTGTGGAATACAGACATTGGAGAATGGGTATCCACGGCAAGAGGATAGGGTCATGGATTGCGGGCGGGAAGAAGAGATGGTGGGTCTGCACTGAATGCCATAACCCCCATACCGTCCAGACTAACAGGTTCCAGCCTCTGAAGCCCGAACCGGCGCCTGCACTGCCTAAGGGTATGAAAAACGCCGATCATGAGAGCGTTCATGCTCCCTCTGCGGCTGGACATGGCGAAGCAACGCCTGCTGCAATGCATTAACTGATAACCGTTCAAATTAGCTTTATAGGCAAGGGAACTTCCCTCTTGCCTATTTTTATGTAATATCACTTGATTTTTATAGGACCTTTGTATATCATTGCGCCATTGGTTTTTATGAGAGGACTAAGATCGTGTAAAGGCGGGTCATTGGTAATTTTTTGAGGGAACTGAACCGAGGATATTATTAGAAGACACCCCTTAATACCAATTCGCATTCAAATAAAGATTTTTGAATGCTCAGGTATAATACCAAGTAAGCTTTCATTAGGCTCAATAATAGATGTTTGAAAGCAACTTGGTATAAATTTTGGTTAATAAAATAGGAAAAGGAGGCAAGCGATGAAAAGGCAGCATTTGATAGTTGTGGTCATGTCACTGATTATTTTTGGGGGATATCACGCAGCTACTGCTGGTGAAAGTGGCAAGGCACTTTTTGAAAGGTATTGCGTAAAGTGCCACGGGGAAGACGGAAGCGTTTCTGAATATGGAAAAAACATAAAACCTAATCCTGCACGCGATCTGAGAACGAACAGGCTTTTCATCAGCCCCAGGGAGCTCCCGATTATAATCAAGTATGGGGTCTACGGCAGAGAGATGAAGGCCTGGAAAGATGTTTTGAATGACGATGAAGTCAAGGATGTTGCTAAATATGTTCGCACTTTAACATACACACCTGACCTGAAGAATGGCGGTGAGTTGTTTAAGCTGAGATGTGCAGTATGCCATGAAAAAGAGGGCCCTAATAAAAAGCTTTTTGGTGCCCCTGACCTTGATATGACACCTCTGGGGGATTTGGAAATAACGAGGGCTGTCAGGTTTGGTCGCCACGGAACAATGATGTTTCCAAAGGGCAGCTTCTTTTCAAATCCTGAGATTGCAGATATTGTTGCATACCTCATGAGTATAAAAAAATAACCGGTCACCACATGTATTTTTACAAGACTACTAGGGAGGATATCTCTTCCGAATTCCACCCATTGTAAAATCTGTGCTTGACAAAAAAAAAAGGTTATTATAGTGTTCATCTCGATTTAAAAGACGGTGTTGAAAAGTCTCTTTCTTCAATAAGACAGGAACAAATAAAATAGTTCGCTGGGAGTTATGAAGAAGTTTATTCTGTATATCATTATTGGCGCTGCGACCTTTATGATGGGTTATACAATAAATGGACTGTATTCACCCGACTTAAGCCCTGTCCAGCCAATCCCCTTCAGCCACAAAATACATGCAGGGACAAATAAGATCCCCTGCATGTATTGCCATATCTACGCAGAAAATTCGAGACATGCCGGTGTTCCTAACATAAAAAGATGCATGGGCTGTCATTCCATTATCAGAACCGATTCCCCATTGATACAGACCCTACAGACCCTCACATCTTACTGGGAAAAAAAGGAGCCGATCCCATGGGTGAAGGTGTATAATCTCCCCGACCACGTCTATTTCCCCCACAAGAGACATGTAAAGGCAGGCGTGCCGTGCCAGCGGTGTCACGGCGATGTCGCAAATATGGATAGGATTACCAGGGAGACTGTTTCATTCGGCATTCCGTATGTAAGGGTTTCTCCTTTAAAGATGGGTTGGTGTCTTGAGTGTCATAAGAACGAGGCGCAGAAATATATCGGAACTCCGGTCAAAAACGGAACTGATTGCTGGACGTGCCATAATTAAGGACTTAGAGAATGAAGCGGAGAGATTTCCTTAAAATCTTAGGTGTTGGTGGTGTAGGGACGGGTCTCGGTTACTTCTTCGGGAAGGCGAGCAAACCTCCGGCAGCAGAGCTGATCCCTTATCTAAACCCGCCGGTGGACGTCATTCCCGGGGTGGCTAACTGGTACCCCAGCCTCTGTACGCAGTGCAGTGCTGGTTGTGGCATCCATGTCAGGGTAATGGAGGGGCGTGCGAAGAAGATAGAGGGAAACCCGCTTCATCCGATCAATAAAGGGAAGTTGTGTGCGAGGGGGCAGGCGAGCCTGCAGGCACTTTATAACCCGGACAGGATAAAGAAACCTCTAAAGCGCAGGGGTGACAGGGGGAAAGGGGATTTTGAGGAGATAACCTGGGAAGAGGGGCTTTCAATTCTATCCAAGAACCTCCTTTCTCTCAGCGAGAAAGGTGAGGCAGATAAGCTGTATCTCCTTACATCGCAGATCCGCGGGAGCTTGAACAAACTGCTGAACTCCTTTATGGTGAGCTACGGGTCGCCCAATTACCTGCAGTATGAGCTCTTCCAGAACAAGAACCTGCTCTATGCAAATCAAGTGACTATGGGTGTTAATGCCATCCCTCATTACGATATAGCGAACACAAAATACCTTCTTTCCTTTGGAGCAGACTTCTCGTCAACGTGGATTTCTCCGGTAAGTTACAGCTATGCTTACGGCCAGATGCGCCAGGGAGAAGACGGCATACGCGGCAAGCTCGTTCAGATTGAACCAAGGCTGTCCCTTACAGGCGCCAATGCGGATGAGTGGGTACCTGCAAAGCCTGGAACAGAAGGGGTTCTTGCACTGGCAATAGCATATGCGATTGTTGAGGATGGTTACTATAAAGGCCCTGATGCAGCAAGCTGGAAGGCGCTTTTGAGCGAATACAGTCCTAAGGATGCGGCTGTCGTAACGGAGGTTGCCGAAGGGCGAATCCGCGAGATCGCAAAGGAGTTTGGACAGACCCGTCCAAGCCTTGCCATAGGCGGAGAGAACCTGGCACGGTATGAAAACGGGATGTCGGGCCTTGTGGCCGTCAACATACTCAACCATCTTGCCGGGAACATTGGGATAAGAGGCGGTGTAATCCCCAATAGCAATGGGTCGCGCACCATAGACTTTAAAAACAACATAGCTGCTTTTGCTACGGCAGCATCAGCTTCAAAGGTCAAGACGCTTCTCGTCTACGATACCAATCCTGTCTTTACGACTCCAAAGGCGATGAAGACAGAGGAGTCTTTAAGAAACATACCGTTCATAGCAAGCTTTTCGAGTTTTATGGACGAAACCACAGCAATGGCAGACCTCATCCTCCCCGCGCATACCTCGCTTGAGGACTGGGGGGATGACTTTGCCGATCCGAGCGTCGGGTACCCTGTTGCCACGCTTATGCAGCCTGCCGTAAGTTCGTTTTTCAACACAATGGGGCTGGGAGATATAATCCTCTCCCTTGCTAAAGGCGTTGGCGGAAGGGTCAAGGATAAAATGCCATGGAACGGCTTCAGCGATTACCTGAAGGATGCATGGAAGGAGAAGTATAGTAAAGATAAGGACATGCTGGCCAGTGCCCTGACCTTCGATGAATTCTGGAACCAGCTACTGACAAGGGGCGGATGGTGGCCTGCTGAGCAGGCGAAGGTAAAGGCTGTTGCCGTATCTCCGAAGGGTATTGAGGCGCACATCTCAAAGGCATCTTCCAGGTTTGAGGGCGAAGAGAAGGGGTTCCCGCTTTACCTCACAACCTATGCGCATTCAAGCTATCTGGACGGCAGAGGGGCGAATCTCCCCTGGCTGCAGGAGTTGCCCGATCCAATGACGTCTGTTGTGTGGGGGAGCTGGATTGAGGTAAACCCCATGACAGCGAAGAAGCTTGGCATAAAAGAAGGGGATACGGTTACAGTGGAGTCTCCCTTCGGCAAGGTCACCGCCCATGTCTATCTTTACCCTGGGATCAGGCCGGATACGGTCAGCATGCCGATAGGGCAGGGACACAGCGCCTTCGGAAGATATGCGAAGGACACAGGTTCCAATCCGATAGAGATACTCCCCTTTATGGAAGACCCTGAGACGGGGGAGATAGCGTTAAACTCTACGCGTGTGAGGATCTCCAGAACGACAGAATCGGAAAAGATGGTAAAGATAGAAGGCTCAACAAAGGAGCTTGGAAGAAATATAGTCCAGACGATATCGCCTGAAGAGTTCAAGAGAATGAACAAGGAGGTCTCATAGTTGGCTGGATTTCTTGAAAGGATTACGGAGCGCCTGAATATATACAGGGAACCGGGTTTCTATAAAAAGTTCGACCATAAATGGACGATGGTAATCGACCTCGACAAGTGCAACGGCTGCGGGGCGTGCGTTCTTGCCTGCTATGCGGAAAACAACATACCTGTGGTGGGGAAGGAAGATTGCGATAAGTCG
>JAENJC010000095.1 GCA_016844545.1 Deltaproteobacteria bacterium
ATATCGTCATATATAAAATCCGCAGGGTAGGTGCTGTTGGCCATTATGCCGCCTACTTTTGCAGCCGCAAGAAAGACATGCTCAGGCCTTTCCTTTTCAAAAAAGGCCTCTACATCGGCCTGCCGTCTCAGGTCAAGCTCGTTACTTGTCCTGACAACGAGGTTACTATAACCCTCTGATTCCAGCCTTCTATATATGGCGGAACCAACAAGACCGCGATGTCCTGCAATGTATATCTTCGATTCTTTCCTCATCCTTCAACTCTCAACTCTCAACCTCGGCCTTTCCTACTCATGATACCTCATCACCCTGAACCCCTCCCTCTTGCAGAGCTGGTCCCGTTCCGCCTCTTTCAGGTCTTCCGTAACCATTTCCGAGACCAACTCATTGAAGGTGACTTTCGTAGCCCAGCCAAGCTTCTGCTTTGCCTTTGTCGGATCTCCGAGGAGGGTTTCAACCTCTGTAGGCCGGAAATAGCTCTTATCCACCTCAACGAGAACCTTACCGGTATCTCCGTCATACCCCTTCTCATCGACACCTTCACCCTTCCACTTAATGCCGATCCCGACCTCATGGAATGCCCTCTCAACAAACTCCCTGACGGAGTGCTGCTCACCTGTGGCTATAACATAATCATCAGGCTCATCCTGTTGGAGGATCAGCCACTGGGCCTCTACATAATCCCTTGCATGACCCCAGTCCCGCAAAGAGTTGAGATTGCCGAGGTAGAGCTTATCCTGCAATCCGAGTTTTATCCTCGCCACTGCGCGGGTTATCTTGCGCGTCACAAAGGTCTCGCCTCGTATGGGAGACTCATGATTAAAAAGGATGCCGTTACATGCGAAGATATTGTATGCCTCCCTGTAATTAACTGTAATCCAGTAAGAATACAGCTTTGCAACCGCATAAGGGCTTCTCGGATAAAACGGGGTGGTCTCCTTCTGCGGTATCTCCTGTACCTTGCCGTACAGTTCAGATGTAGATGCTTGGTAGAACCGTGTCTTCTTTCCAAGCCCCAGGATTTTCATGGCCTCAAGGAGCCTCAATGTGCCCATAGCATCGGCATTGGCGGTATATTCGGGCGTCTCAAACGACACCATTACATGGCTCTGGGCTGCGAGATTGTATATCTCATCGGGCTGAACCTCCTGGATTATACGGATGAGATTGGTAGCATCGGTCATGTCGCCGTAATGGAGCTTGAGCCTCACATCCTTTTCATGAGGGTCCTTGTAGAGATGGTCTATCCTATCTGTATTAAAAAGCGATGCCCTGCGTTTTATCCCGTGGACCATGTACCCCTTGCCGAGCAGGAACTCGGCCAGATAGGCGCCGTCCTGCCCGGTGATACCGGTTATAAGAGCCTTCTTCATCGATTACCTCCGCTCAATATTTCTTCATACAGCTTTCTATAGCGCCTTGCCACTAATGTCAACTCAAATTCTTTTTCAGCCTTCTCCCTTGCCCTCATAGACAGGGCTTTCCATCTTTCACCATCCTCCATCGCCCACGCTATACCCCGCGCCAAGTCGTCCGGTTCATAAGGTTCTGCCAGGTACCCATTTTGCTGGTGGTTGACAATATCAAGGGGACCTGTTGATCCAAAGGCCACAACAGGGGTTCCGCACGCCATGGCTTCAGAAGCGGTTTGGCCAAAGCTTTCCTGGATGGAAGGGAGAACAAAGAGATCCGCCGCAGAATAAAGAATCGCGAGACTTATTTCATCATTCAATTTGCCCAAGTATCGGACCTTCATCTTAAAGTCAGTAGAGTTTTCAGGCTCATGGGAACCAAAGACAATCAACTCGGCTCTATCTCTCCATCCCGTTTCACTTAGTATCTGCAATGCAGGGGAAAGAAGATGAAAACCCTTGTTTTTGTCCGATGTGCTGTCTATAGCCCCAAACAGGATCAGCTTTTTATCTTGAGGCAGAGACAAGATGTTACGAGCCATTTTTTTGTCAATAGGCTTGAAGATTTGTATATCCAGGCCATTCGGGATTACCTCTATCCTTACATTATTAAACAATGAGCTTGACCTGGCGCAGTCGGCCAGCCAGCGGCTCGGAGTGACCACGGTTAGATTCAGTCCCTTCCATGCCTTTATCTTGCGTTGCCAGATTTTCCTTGAAAGGTCGTTCTCTCTTGTCGAGCCCAAGGTTGGACATGCACCGCACATATCACGGTATCTGGTACAGTCAAAAGGGATGTGACACCCGCCGGTAAAAGCCCAGGAGTCATGAAGGGTCCAAATAATCGGCCTTTTAAGTTTTTTCAAGGATTCTATTTTCACGAATCCGGCGGCTATCCAGTGGAGGTGGACAATATCCGGATCATATTCTCTTACTCTCACAAAAACCCTGTCAGGGAGGGTAGCAGGGGAGAAGGTGATCTTCTTTCTCTCAGGATATAAGAGAAGCGGTATGTCATCCAGAAATGGCCGGGACATGGCCAGCCCCTTCCGCCATATGGGAGGTGCCCCTGACACGCTCCTGTCGTCGCCGGTCTTTAACTGGACCAACATCGTGGAGTCAACGCCGATGTCATGGAGTCCTCTATTGAGCCGTCTGGCCGCAATAGCCGCCCCGCCCCCGCTGTCAAATGTATTTAAATGAAGCACCTTCATATTTACAGACCTTTATAAATCTCTACTGGTGCTGATGGTCAGAATGATATGTCTTCCAACAACCATAAGCCCAAACTTTTATCAGAATAGATGCCATTCGCCTCCGTGCAACCTTCATTAATAAGCTTTATAGGTTTAGGGAAATTAAATGGTGCTCTTTCAAGATTTAGTGTGCGCCATATATGTCTGCCTAAGTCGATATTCTTTTCTCTATCAACAAAGGTTGTGGTAAGCAGATATTTTGCGCCGCTTTCCTTAAAGTTCTTTATTGCCTTTATCCCCTGTTCGAATGAAAGATGGACAAGACAATCTCTGCAAAATATCAGGTCAGCCCTGGGCAGCTTCTCGTCTATAATGTTTCTTGAAACAAACTCCCTGTCTGATGCGGCATATTTTTTATTATTCTCTTCTATTATTTCATCCACAATGTCAATACCGATATATTTTTCAACCGGCAAATCGACCTCTTTCATCCAAAAAAGATCGCCGCAGGGAGCATCAATCATTGTTTTTACACCCATTTCCTTAAGGAGGATAGGGATAGCATTCCTTATCACCCTGGTCTGGTAAAGGTTAGAACCCCCACCAGATATGGAGTCGTCTCCTTTAAAAAGGTTTTTTGAATAAATATTTGTGAATTTTCTTTTTACGTCGGAGTTATTAAACCTGTTAATAAAAAACTCAAGCATCGTCATAGTCCTCACTTTTTTGATCTTTTTGAAAAAAAATACCATGCTGTAAACATAGTAAGTCCATTTTTAAGCCATATTTTGATAAGAGTCCAAATATGCATTCTTATTACACGCACTGCCTCGCGTGATGTCTTTGCCGTTTGTGTAGATGAAATGCCACTCGTATCGTATTCTGTCAGAGGGATGGAAATCATGTCAACAACGGCTTCTTTGGCAAAACTACGCATCCAGAATTCATAATCCATAGCAATTTCAAGAGACTCATTAAAATTGCCATACTGCGCGTAAAGATTCCTGCGTGTCAGTGTGGCTGGATGCGGTATCCAGGAATTAATCGGCGGCCACATAGACCACATGGGAGGATGTTTAATACGTTTTTCAGAATCCATTAACTGATACTCAAATATTATCGCGTCCGCGCGACTTTCAGAAAGAAGATACAATATTTTATCCGGCTCCACCTCCCTGTGAACTTTATCCCCACCATTAAGAAACCATACCCATTCTGCCCTGGATAGGGACAGTCCTTTGTTGAAAGCAGGGGCTATGCCTGACGGTGCCTGCCAGACATAGTCGACATTTATCTCAGTACATGCAAGCTCTTTTACTTTTTCACGAATCCCTTCCCCGCTGCTGTCAATAATGACCTGCCTTACACCATCCGTCATTCGGAGCCCTCCAGTACTTCGGATGGTATTGGCGACTCCTTCAAGGTCGTCTTTTGTTACCGTTACAATGTCTAATAACAAACTCATGCTCCTTTATACGACAATAACCGTGCAACTAACTCATCCCTTCGTCTTTTCCAGCTCTTCAACGGTCCCATTCAACCTTTCAAGTCCCGACCTTCAACTTTCTTTTCATCCCTCAGCCGAAATATCCCAATACCCGCCCTTGTCAGGGCCGATTCTTTTGAGAATGCCTTTTTTTCTAAGATTGGTTAAGTGAAATTTTATACCGTCTTCGCCGACACCTATTTTAAAAGCCAGTTCTTTCCTTGTTATTTTAGGATTTACTTTAATCTCATCTAAAGTTTTCTGGGTAGTTTTCTGGGTAGTTTTCTCTTCAGCCGGTTCCTGCTCGGTCTCCTGCGGAGCAATGTCTCCCTCTCTAAAATGTTTCCGCATGAACGTGACGATAAAGTGCGTTCCCACCTCGCTGAAATCAGTATCCGGCTCCCTGATAAGCATCAGGCTTATACCCCTGCCCCATTTCTCGATGAAGTGAAACCGCGCATAATTCCACGCAAATCAATGAGTTTTTTCTAAGTTGATAATTTTTATTTTTTTGCTGATATAAAGCTCAAAATGTGAATCTGAAGTGTATATCTCCTGGCAGTTTGCTTCAATAAGGCTCGTCAATATCAGTGCATCTAATCCAGGTATTTTAATTTCGTGTGCAATTTGCCCTGCTTTAAGGGCGATTGAGGATGAAACAGGGACTACAAGAGTTGCAATTTCAATATCCTCAATTATCTTAGGCCATTTATTGAAATGGCCCTGAAGGAGTTTTTTTTGAAGTTCATATAAAACAACAGCGGAAGCAACGATCTCACGTTCCTCCCAGATATTAACTGCTAAAGGATGTTCATCTTCCAATGCAAAGAAAAAACCGGTATCAACGCCTGTCAGCATCTGCGCTTGTCCTCTCCTTATGCTGCTCTTCCCATTTTTTCATGCCCCCCAATGGTTTTGTTTTGATAAGGGCATCTAAAACCCGCTGCTTAGCCGCCTTCTTTTCGTCAAAAGACAGATACTCTTCTATGGCCTTACGAATAATTTGAGAAACAGGGATATGCGATGTCTTTGACTTGGCTTTGACGACATCTAAAGTTTTCTGATCTAAATGAACACTAACTCCAGGCATTTCAACCTCCATATTATTCACTTTATATTGTTTAAAATAACATAATGACCCTTAATGCACAACCAATATTGGTGGGCCTGATTCTTCAACTTTTGCTAATCGGGAGCTAATGTACTAATCGGGGACGGGTTCATATTTTTAGTTTCCTCCCAGCTTTTTGAGCTAATCGGGGACGGGTTCATATTCTTACTTTCCTCCCAGCTTTTTTGACTTCAAACCTACGCTCCAAAGCCTTTTCCATCTCTTCTTTAAACCGATTATTACCAAAAGCCCAATTTCTCTTAACTGC
>JAENJC010000096.1 GCA_016844545.1 Deltaproteobacteria bacterium
AAGGAGTTGCAGGTATGCCTGTATGGAGGTAGCTCCGAGGGTCAGTGCAGTGGGGAGTATCCTGGTATCACCTCCCTTTATGGAGCTTAGGGTGTAGTTGGTTATTATGGGAAGGGCAAGGATGGTGAGCCCTATTATCATGGCGGAGGGAGAAAAGAGCAGCCCCAGACCACCCAACGGCCCCTGCCTGCTTATAAAACCATACACTACAAGTCCTACTACCACTGTCGGAAGGGCCATAAGGGTACTTAGAACAGTTATCACTACCCTTTTTAGAGGAAATTCAGAGATGGCAATGAACAGCCCTAAAGGTATTCCAATAGCAGAAGCAAAGAAGGCAGAAGCTATGGAAACAGTTATCGATGTCCATACGGCATAATAGACCTCTCCGTCCAGAGAAAGGATGAGGAGGACAGCGTTTCTGAATGAGTCATGTAAGAAATTCATCTCTTCCCTACATTACACTATCTGGCATTCGGAAAGAACAGCTGTTCCCCGTTTACCTTAAATTCTGCAATGATTCCCTGTCCTTCCTTTGAGGTCAAAAACTCGGTTAATTTCTTTGCCAGGTCATGTTTCACATGCGGGTGCCTCTTAGGGTTCACTGCGATGACCCCGTATGGATTGAAAAGTGTCTTGTCTCCTTCATAAAGAAGAACAAGGTCGCTCTTTTTTTTATAGGCAATGTAAGTTCCCCTGTCCGCCAGGGTGTACCCCTGTTTCTCTGTTGCCATGTTAATGACCTCCCCCATACCCTGTCCTGCCTCTACATACCAGCTACCTTTTGGTGTGAGGCTGGCAGACTTCCAGATATCCTTCTCCTTCTGATGGGTTCCTGATTCATCTCCGCGGGAAATGAATACGGCATTCTTTGCCGCTATTCGTGAGAATGCTTCAGCAGCAGTTTTAGCTCCCTTCACCAAGGCTGGATCCGAAGAAGGGCCTATAATGACGAAGTCGTTATACATAACGTCCTTCCTGCTAACGCCAGGGCCGTCGGCAACAAATTTGTCTTCAAGCGTCCTTGCATGGACGAATACAACATCCACATCCCCCATCTCCCCCAGTTTCAAGGCTTTCCCGGTTCCGACTGCTATAACATCCACCTTACAGTCGCAGCTCTTTTCAAAAGGCGGGAGGAGGACCTTGAGCAGGCCGGAGTTCTCTGTGCTCGTGGTCGTGCTCATACGAAGGCGCATCTCGGCATGGGCATAAGCAACATTCATAATTGCCAGAAAAACAAACATAAAAGCAAATAAAGAATTTAGTCGTTTCATAATATCTCCTCAATAATAATTTATAGGGTGGGCACAGCCCACCCTATAATCGTTAAAACGCCAACTGGTACTGGACCCTCAAACGGCTGTCCTCTTCGCCCTGTTTTGTTTTTCCTGCCTCGTCCTTTATCTTGAAGAAGTCGCCCTGTATCTTGTTGCGGTGACCATTTATGAAGTAGTTGACTCCGATTCCATATTCATTCCTCAGGTCTTTAGCCTTGTCTTTGTTCGGTTCGAAGTACTCGTACCTTGCAGCAATCTCCAGAGTCTTTGGCATTACAAAGTATCCGCCCTGAACATAGTACCCTTCAGCCGTTTCATCCGAAAGACCATTTGTCTGCGGATCTATGACCCTGTTGAAATACTCGCCGTGAACAGAGGCGCCTCTGTACTTTGCTCCCACAAATGCATTGGAACCTGTGACTTCGCTTATACCCAGGGCCGTTGTAGCGAGACGGGCCTTAAGACTCGTATTGGTGGAACCTGCCTGGTCGTTGCTTACGGCATAGGCCGCTGAAACAAGCATCAACAACTTATCTGAGATCTCGTTGTCGGACTCGTGATATGCATATTTCCCGAGCGGCTCAAACATCAGCCGGGCGGCATAAAGCATGCCGTTGTCAGGATTGGATTTGTTCCGTCCTTCGCCGTTGTAAGCTCCTATGTTGTAAGTAAGCATAGAATCCAGCATCTTGCCGTAAAGGTTTACTCCGTTATCGCGGTCAAGCCTGAAGTTAGATGGAGTATGGGACCTTGAACTGTCCTGCCCTTATTCCGATCGTCTTTGACGGAGCATAGTCCACAAACCAGTCGAGGAGGCTGACCTTATCGAATTCCCCTGACTGGGAGGCGCTCAGAAGTATCTGGTACTTCAGCTTGTCCGACCCGGCATAACCTTTGAATCCTAGGCGGGTCCTCTGTACTTGGAAGTTGCTTAGGTCCTCTGCTCCCGTGATGTCGTTGGTCTGGTATGTGTAACGGAACTGGCCGTAACCATATATGTCGAGACGAAAGCTGTTGTCAGAGGTCTTGAGATAAATATTGTCCTTATATCCTGTCTCAACGCCTACGATCTTCACTTCTGAGGTTTGTGGCTGGATATTTTCCTCAGCCCGAGCAATCGAACCTATTAAAACAGTTATTAATATAGCTGACACAAAAAACTTGATTATCTTCATCTTGCTTCTCCTGAAGTTTTTTACGCTTCCAGTTTTCTGGTCAGCTATTTGTTGTATAAAACTGCTGCCTCCGGTGATCCGGTCGGGTTTTCAGATTTGCTTTCCTCTCACCACCTCACTTTCTCCGTTTTATCTATCTGAACCACCTTTGAATCATGGATAGTTATCTGGATGGATCCGTACTTGATCTCCCGGACTGCCTTCATTATCTCCTCAGCAACCCTCCTATCCGTTTCCATGTCATCGTTCTTAGTATTCTTGTTCGTTGCAGCCTTCAGCATGTATATATAACCTTCCCCGAATCCCTCGTGTCATAACCGCCGAATCGGGCCGATTCATTCCTGAACTGGTCGGACTTGAGTATCTCCATCAGCCTCTGGACCTCGTCCAGGAAGAAGTAATCCCTGGGAATTAGGAGGTCGAACCTCTCTTCCTTTAGAGGGATGAAGTCAAGACCCAGCAGATGGGCCGTAGCTCTTATTCCTGCCCCTGCATCTGCCTCTCCCCTCAATATCCTGAGTCCTACATCCAGATGGGTTGATACCTCTGTCTCGTATCCGTTGATCTTTGATCCATCAATGCCGGCCTTATTCAGATAGGAATCGATCAGCACTCTCGTCCCGGAGCCTTTCTGGCGGTTGATATACCTGACTTTCGGCTTTACGAGGTCTTCTACTCTTTTGATCTTCAACGGATTGCCGCTTTTGAGGATAAGCCCCTGCTGACGATATGCAAAGTTCACCACAACAGTCCTGAACTCGGCAAAATGGGAGGCAACCATAGGGATGTTGTATTCCCCCTCTTCCTCATCCAGGATGTGGGAGCCGGCTATATGGATCTTCCTGTCCCGAAGCATCGACAGCCCGTCTGTGCTTCCCGTGTTGCAGAAGAATGGGAAGAGGCCGCTATGCCCCATCTCTCCTAAAGTAAAATCAAGGAGGGGGTCATTACTTCCAGCCACCATAAGGAACCCCTTCAGCTTGTGAAGAATGGAAGGATGGTTTTCAACGGTGTTCTCCAGCCAGTTGTCCACCAGCTCTTTGAAGAAACCCCACTTGCCGGTGACCTTGGTTGCTGGAAGCCCCCTCTCTTCGATCAGAGAATAGACCTTCTTTTCATTAATACCAAGATACTTCGCAAGCTCGCGGGTGTTCATGTAGCTGCCCATGCATCACCTCCCATGAAAAAGCTTTTTACAATAGCATGCGCCTTATGTCAAGAAAAGAATAACTTAAAATGACTTATAATGACAAGTTGTTTCAGAAAATAAAAATCCTTTCGTGTTGACTATGGCGGAATATACGTTTTGACTAAGGGGTTGAATTGTGATATAAAAGTCCAATTGGATAGGGCAGTTACCAAAGTTGCATATGCGGGAAAGAGATGAAGTTTATTGATTCGATAGTTTGTAGGATAAGCAGTTAGATGCCTTCCCGTATTAAATATCTGCCAGAGTATCTCCTCCTTTATCTATTTACCAGGATCATTTATATACTCCCATTTAATTTTTCGGTAAAGATTGGAAGAGCGCTGGGAAGGCTTGTCTATAGATTGGATAAGCGTCATCGAAGGATTGCTCTGGAAAATATTGCTTCAACTCTTGGATTGAATGGCCCTGAGGCCGAGAAGATAGTTTTATCTGTTTTTGAAAACCTTGGAATGGTCCTGGCGGAGTTTATCAAGATTCCAACAATTGATAAGAGCTTCCTGGATAAGAGGGTGTCCGTAGAGGGTTTTGAAAACTACCTGAAGGCAAAGAGCGAGGGTAAAGGGGTCCTTATGCTGGGCGCCCATCTTGGAAACTGGGAGTTGCTGGGTGCAACTCTTCTCCTGAAAATGGGAGAAGTAGCCAGCGTGGTCTACATGAAGACAAAGAACCCTTATGTTGACAGATTCATTGACTCTATAAGAAAGTCTTACGGTATAAAGACCATACCTCATCATAACGCCATGAAACCTGTCCTGACTGCTCTCAGAAGGGGTGAAGCTGTCGGGGTATTGCTGGACCAGCATGGCGGCCAGAAAGAGGCAATCAAGGTAACTTTTATCGGACGGCCGGCTGCGACAAGTATTGGATTTGCCATTATGGCATTGAGAACAGGGGCTCCGGTCGTGCCGATGTTCATGGTAAGGGAGGGAGACGGCAGGTTCAGGTTTATATATGAAAAACCGATCTATCTTGAAAAAAGCGGTGACCTGGAAAAAGATATAAGGGATGGCACTATCATCTTCAATAAGGTCATCGAGGATTATGTGAGAAGATACCCGGAACAGTGGTTTTGGGTGCATAGAAGGTGGAAGGAATAATCAGGCAATCAATAATGGGTACAGACAGTTTTAAAATATACTACACGGCTACGAGACAGCTTTTCAAGGTCTATCTCCTTGGCCTGATATTGTTCATGTCATTTCGCACAGCCCTTTTGTTCTCCTTTGGAAGTTATTCGGACCTGAGCGCTTACAAACTGGACATGCTCAAGGCCTACTGGGTAGGATACAGGTTCGACACAACGGTCCTGACCTATGGCCTTGTACTTCCTTTCACCCTAAATTTGCTGGTCCTGGCTATACCGCGATATTACGACTCCATCAGGAGATTTGCATACTGGTATATCATATTTGCCTATTTCGTCTTTTTATCAGTCCTGTTCGTAGACTTCTTCTATTTCAAGTTCTTCCAGTCCCATCTGAATGTACTTCTGTTCGGCATTGTAAATGACGACACAAAGGCAGTAATGACCTCTGTCTGGACCGATTATCCTGTTATCAAGGTTCTACTGATTATTACTTCTGTAATGTGGCTCCTTACCTATCTCGTCAGTAAGATAATGAGCAGGGAATATAATGTGGGCGCCAAGGGCCTCGTATTCAAGGCAGTCTTTGTCAC
The DNA here is from genome assembly GCA_016844545.1 of Deltaproteobacteria bacterium. Lineage (GTDB taxonomy): Bacteria > Desulfobacterota > JAENJC01 > JAENJC01 > JAENJC01 > JAENJC01. The sequence continues at coordinate 5,343 of JAENJC010000096.1, forward strand.
TTCCCTGCTTGGGGTGTACGGCCTTGCCATGCGCGGTTCCATTGGTGTATTCCCCATACAGAACGATGATACAACCATTTCGCCCAATAACTTCGTTAATACCATGACCATAAACGGTGTCTTTTCCCTGAAGGTGGCGTTCAAAGAAAAGGAGAGGTATAAGATCGACACCGACATCCCAAAGATGCTTGGGCAGTATGGTTTTAAAACTCCCCAGGAGGCCTTGAGCATCTATCTGAATAAACCCGTCACGGAAGATGAGGAATTCCAGAAGTTATTGCTTGCAAAGACGCAGTCAAACCCATTCCTTAAAGAAAACCCTCCGCATGTCATTTTCCTTCAGATGGAGAGCATGAGCAACTACTACCTTGACCTGCATTCAAAGGAGATGAACCTCCTGGGGACTCTGGAGGAAGAGCTCCCCAACCTATTTCTTCTCAGGAACTTCCTGTCATGCACTAACGGGACCATACACACCCTCGAAGGAATAATGCTTAACAGCCCGAGGACGCCCATATCACAGTCGCCTTATATGAACAGGTCTTTGTCTTCGTCAGCGGCCCTTCCTTTCTTGAATGCCGGGTATCAAACCACATATATAACAGGTGGAAAATTAGGCTGGCGCAACCTTGATAAGTTTGTAGGGAGACAGTATTTTCAGGCGGTTGAGGGGAGCGCGATGCTGTTGTCGGAGGTAAAAAATGCTGAGGCCTGGGAGTGGGGAGTTCATGATGAGTTCCTTTTTGAGCGGATATTTAACAAACTGGAGAAATCCAGCGGGAAGCCGCAGTTTATCTATGCAATGACAATCTCAAATCATACGCCGTTTGCAGTTCCTGATACGTATAACCCGTATAAAATTTCAATCACGGAAGATATTCGCAAGAGACTTCGCACCAATGAAGATATAGCCATCAAGAACTTCACAGGTTATCAATATGCCAATGATAGCCTGGGTAGGCTCATTCAGAGGATAAGGACCTCACCTTATGGGAGCAATACTATTGTCGTGGCTACAGGAGACCACAATACCCTGCAACTGTTTGACTTTACAGACAGCCAGCTTTTGCAGAAGCTCAGTGTGCCGCTGCTGATGTATGTCCCTGAGAAGTACCGTCCAAAGCAACCTATTGATACAACTGTTTTTTCGTCGCACAAGGACATATTCCCGACCATCTTTAATCTGGCCTTATCGGATGCAACATATTTAAGATCAGGGAATAACCTGTTTGATGTCGCATCAACAGATTCCTTTGCAATCAACAACTACAATGTGGCCATGAATAAGGAAGGAGCGGTATTGATACAGGGAAACAACCTCTATTATAAGTGGAAAAACGATAATGGAGCCTCTCTGGAGCCGACAAACCTGAAGGAAACACCCGGCCTTGAGACACTTTTAAAAAAGGCAAAGGCGTATACGGCCTCGATGAATTATTATATCCAGACGGAATTATCAAAATAATGGAGAACGATATTGAATATACAGATTTTTAAGCGCATCCTGAGCTATTTTTCACCTTATAAGGTGAGGATATTTATTGCCATTGCCGGAATGATAATAGTTGCTCTATCCGATGCCGCTCTGGCATATATTGTAAAACCAGTGCTGAACGATGTTTTTATTAAGACCGATCTAAAGATGCTGGCCATTGTACCTGTTGCATTGGTCTTGCTGTATCTCTTCAAGGGAATTTTCAGATATATTCAAGCATACCTGATGGGATATGTGGGGCAGCGAGTTATAATGGATATAAGAAACAGGATGTATGAACATTACCAACGACTGTCTTTAGACTATTTTGCAGCCAACCAGACAGGCGCGATGATGTCAAGGATAACGAACGACATAATAGCCATGCAGCACGCCCTTCCTGTTGCTACAGATCTTGTTAGGCAACCGTTTACACTTATAGGTCTTATTGGAGTAGCTTTTTACATGGAGTGGAAGCTTACTCTTTTTGCCGTTCTTGCTATGCCTCTTATGATAATCCCATTCGCTGTCTTTATGA
>JAENJC010000011.1 GCA_016844545.1 Deltaproteobacteria bacterium
GTCGGTCTCTGTGCCGTGGCCAAAGGCTTCGTGGGCGAATATCCCGGAAAACTCAGGGGAGAAGATGCAGTCGTATGAGCCAGGGGTAAGTCGTTCGGCGTGGAGCATCCTTGAACAGTCCGCAACCATCTCCTTGAGAAGATCGGATGAAATGTCGGCATGCTCATACCCGCCCTGGAAGCAGTGACCGTCATGAAGGCTTGCAGTCATACCCTCATCTGCCATGACTATCTGCACAACTGCCTGAGAGCGGGTTATATCCTGAAAGAGCTGTTTAGACCGATTAACAAAGAGTTCCTTTATCCGCACCCATGAGTAGTGCCCCACTGCATTGACTACCCGGCTATCCAGGGCATGAAGCCTGTCTTTATATTCAAGGCATTTGGCCACTTTCAGAGATAGGGGGATGGAGGAGTTGTCTATTGCACTTTTTATAGAAAAGTCCCGGATCAGAGGTTCCCCGGGCTCTATGGTGATGTCGGTTTCGGCCTTTACTTTGGCGGCACCCTCTGCCAACCTCATTGCCGTTTGTCTCAGATTATCTTCAGAAAGGTCGTTGGTTGCCGCCTCGCTAAAATGGCTGCCGTTAAATACTGTAAACACCACACCAATGGACGGGTCAACCGCCTCGGCCCGCTGTTCCCTGGTGCTGACCGTTATCCGCTCTCCGAGATTCTCAGTGACCAAGGCAGCAGCATACGGAACCAGCCGCTCCATCTCACCCACAAGTTTCACGAGGAGTGGCTTCAGCTCATATATGTGCATCCCTATACTCCAGATTTAAAACAGGTTTCTAGAGCCTCTTGCAAAACTACCTTTTTATAACCTTGTCATGCCCGAACGGTTCTGTCGGGCATCCATAGGGCATTGATTTTACAAGAACTGGATTCCCGATTAAACACTTCGGGAATGACATTTTGGACTTTTGCAAGAGGCTCTCTATTATAATTATTTTCTCTATAAATGATACACTACAAGATTGACTGGAACCCTTCCCTGTAAGTTTTGTTTCTGCCAACTCCTGTATTAATGCCTCTTAGATAATTATTTTTTCAGTGCTATGCCATAGTTTTTGGTCTTCATTAAGTACCAAAACAGCACTGCAATTTAGTTTACAGGATATTCGCTCACATTATCTCCCAGGTTAATTACCTGACAAATTCATCAGGGAATAACTCGGCCATGTGCTCCCGGACGCGCCCTTCTATCTCAGTTGCAGTGGAAAAGGCCATGACATCTCTCAACAGTTTTTTTGCTTCGCTTGCAGACATTGCCCTTACAATCTTCTTGACCCAGGGGATGACAGGCGCATTCATTGAGAGCTCATCCAGCTCCAATCCGAGCAGGATCGGCACATAAGCTGGCTCCCCTGCCATCTCGCCGCACATGCTTACCTTGATCCCTGCAGCATGGGCCGAGTCCACTATACCTTTTATTATCCTGATTATTGCCGGATGCAGCGGCTCGTACAGATAAGCCACATGCTCATTCACCCTGTCTATGGCCAAGGAGTACTGGATAAGGTCATTTGTACCTATGCTGAAGAAATCTACCTCCCTTGCCAAAATATCGGCAATAGCCGCAGCGGACGGGATCTCCATCATTATACCGACCTCCATCTCCCTGTCGTACGCTATACCTTTAGAATCAAGTTCCTTCCTTACCTCTTCCAATATCCCCTTGGCCTGCCTGAGTTCCTGCATACCGGATATCATAGGGAACATTATTTTAAGCTTTCCATAGGCGCTGGCGCGTAGTATCCCCCTCAGCTGGGTCTGGAATAACTCAACCTCTTTAAGAGAAAACCTTATCGCCCGAAGTCCCATGGCCGGGTTTATCTCCTCTGCCCACTCGATATGAGAGACCATCTTGTCTCCCCCCATATCCAGCGTCCTTATGGTTGCTGAATATGGGGCAACCCCTTCTGCCAGCTTCCTGTATGTCTCAAAGTGGTCTTCTTCCACAGGAAGCCTCTTCCCCATATAAAGAAATTCCGTCCTATAAAGCCCGATCCCCTCTGCGCCGTGTTCGCTCAGTGAAGGTATCTCTTCCGGCAGTTCAATATTGCCTGCAAGCCGCACTGAGTGGCCATCCTTAGTCACAGCTGGAAGTTTTTTGAACCGGAGCAGTTCCTCCTCAAAATACTGGTAATTCTGGCTCCTTTCAAGGTAGGCCTTAAAAACGCTCTTTGGCGGGTTTATTATGACTACCCCCGTCATTCCGTCCAGCACAATAATATCCCCAGGCATTATCTGTTGGGTTACGTTATCAAGGCCGACTACCGCCGGAATCTCTAGGGACCTGGCAACTATTGATGTATGGGATGTCCTACCCCCTATATCGGTGACAAAACCAAGGATTTTATCCTTTTTCATCTGAGCGGTATCGGATGGGGTAAGGTCATGGGCAACTATAATGACCTTTTCCTTTATATGCGAGAGCCCGTCATGCTTCTTCCCTACCAGGTTTCTAAGGATCCTTTCCCCTATCTGCTCTATATCACTCTTCCTCGCCCTCAGGTACTCATCCTCTATCCTGTCAAATATCATGGAAAGGTTGTGCATATGCCTCTTCAGCGCCCCTTCCGCTCCGATAAGCCTTTCCCTGATGTTTTTTATAGTGTCATCAATCAGCATCTTGTCTTCAAGGATAAGGAGGTGGGCGTCTATGATGTAGACATGCTCCTTGGCGCTCTCCTTGAGGAGCTTCTCCTTTACCCTTTGGAGTTGTAACTTGGATTGCTCCACGGCCCTCCTGAAGCGGGTTACCTCTTTTTCCACCTGGCCCTTCTTGATAGGCCTTTCTTCAACCTCGACCCGTCCCCGCTCTATCAGATGGGCCCTGCCAATGGCAATTCCAGAGGAAACCCCGATCCCCTTGAGGATTATGTTCTCCCTTTTCTTAGGCAATCAGTCCTCCACACTTTGAATTCACTCTTCCCCAAACCCCTTAGCAACCAGTTCTTCGAGGGTATTCATCGCCTCGACACAGTCCTCACCCTCAGACCTTACATTTATGGTGCTACCCTTCTCAGCCGCCAACATCATCAACCCCATGATACTCTTGCCGTTTACCTCCACATCGTCCTTCTCAACCCAGATTTCTGAAGAGAATTTACCGGCTGTCTGGACAAAGGTTGCAGCTGCCCTGGCATGAAGGCCTAACCTGTTAACAATGGTAAATATCCTTTTTTCCATTTAATACCGATTGGCCTCCAAATAATAAACATTTTAGTGCGCTGGTATAATACCAAGTAAGCTTTCAATAATCATAATTTTAATATTTGAAAGCAACTTGGTATAAAAATCCCCTGTCTTTCATAAGAACAAACCCAAAACTATCGACACTACAACTGCTATAACCGCCAGTACCTCAACCCTTATTCCCTTTTCCAGCCCCCGGTAAAAACCAAAGACTGAAAATATTACAATCGAGGAGGCCCATAGGTGGTTGCCACCCAACTCTCCCCTCCCTAACACGATAAAAAGGAGAACGGAAAGAAGAAATCCCGAAAGAAATAGAATTCCTCTTTTTATCCTTTGAGCCTTGCCAGGTATATCGAGTAATATTATAGTATTTACAATGCCAATACCCATCCTATGTCCCATAATCATACCGTAACCCCTTATGAATATATGGGGTAAATTATAAACAACAAGGAAGACAACAGGTGCCCATACAAACCCCAGAAGCGCAAAAATGACTCCGCAAACTGCCGCCAGTGGTCTCAGGGAACTCCAGAACAGGGAATCGCCGAGAGCCCCGTAAGCCCCCATGAGAGCACTCTTTAAGCCCTTAATATCTTCGTCTGAGGCACCATCCTCTTCCAGCCTGATTGATGCTCCTATTATTGCAGGGGCCATATAAGGATTAGTATTGAAAAACTCCAGGTGCCTCCTGCATGCCTCCTTAAACTTATCCTCTGTTTTATGAATCGCCCTTATCGCTGGGACAATGGAATAGAAAAAACCAAGACTCTGCATCCTTTCAAAGCTCCAGGAGGACTGGATCAAAAAAGACCTGAAAAATGCGCTTCTTATATACCCCATCCGAACCCCTTAAGGGACATTTATACCAAGTTGCTTTCAAACATCCACTATTAAGCCCAATGAAAGCTTGCTTGGTATTATACCTGAGCATTCAAAAGTCTTTATTTGAATGCAAATTGGTGCAAGATCATCCCAATCAGAAACCCTGCTGAAAAGATCGGCGCCATGCTCTTTCCTTTTCCTGTCCTCATAAGAACAGCTATCCCTAAAGAAATAAAAAGATAAAAAGATAAGTAAAAACCATTTACAAGGCGTTCAGAGTTAGGGAGCAAGGGATATAAGGTCTTTACAACAGGAAGACCAAGACCGATCAGTGCCAGCAAGGAGAAAAATGATGCCATAAAAAAAGAAAAAAGTCCCTTTAGATTTTCTCTGTCTATATGTGCAAAATTTCCGGCTCCTGCCAATCCGTCGGCGTTCAGAGCAAATTTACGGTTATAATTCCTGACGAATATATCTACCCGTTGTCCCGCAATTGACAGGGGTATAGATACTAATATGGAAAAGATCATTATGGGAAGGGATAAGGCTGAAGTCACACCTATATCCCTACATACAATTATGCCCACAGATGTAGCAATGACAGCAGCAGTAGTCTCATTAGGTGGGATAGAGCCTCCTACCGGAAGGGCCCCTATCCAGAACAATTCCAGCACACATCCTATAGTAAGCCCTGTAACCGGGTCCCCCAGAACAAATCCCACAATAGGCCCGGCAACAATGGGCTGGGACACCATCATCTGAAGGAAGGCTGTCCTGTCGAGGGATATCAAAGCCCCTACAAGGGCAACTATAAAAACATCTGGCATATCAATTACCTTTTTATACCAAGTTGCTTTCAAACATCTGCTTATGAGATTGGCGAAAGCTAACTTGGTATTATCTATTCACTTTCTTTTAACAACCTCCCATATATCACGGGGCGGGTCTGAAGGGACACATCTCATCACTACTTTAATCCCTTTATCAGTAAGGGCATTGAGGTTCTCCAGATCGGCCGTGTCTACAGAAACAGAAGGTGATACATGTAACTTGCCCGGGCAGAAGTGAATATTCCCAACATTAAGCTCTTCCAATTTAAGCCCGAGCTTCACTGCCTTCAAGGCATCCTCTGTCGTGCCGAACAAAAGAACTACCCTCGAGTTGTCAAACTCTCCTCCCAATAATCGCTTAACAGCATCCTCGACCTCCAGCGTCTGAATGCTTATCCCGCATGTTCCACAGGTCTCCATAGCCATCTTTTGAACAGGGCTCCTGGCAGCAGCATCACTGGCTACAATTATACAGGTCGCCTTTGTATAAGGGATCCAGCCCTCCAGTATCTGCCCATGTACAAAACGGTTATCTATCCGTGCAAGCACTATTGACATATATACCCTTTCGCATTCAATATAATACTAATTGTAGTCCTGGTAAAATACCAAGTAAGCTTTCATATTAGCAATAATTATATATCTGAAAGCAACTTGGTATTACCTCTTTGCGGACTTCATTTTAAGTATCTCACTGGCCAGAGAAATACTATTTTGGCCATATTCTTTTATAAATGACGCCAAGTCTTTAAGAGTCTTATCTTCCCTCGACATGGATGCCTTTATAACCATCGGGAGGTTCACCCCTCCGATCACCTCTGTCCTTCCCTCATCAAGAAACGAGAGCCCTAAATTAGACGGAGTACCGCCAAACATGTCTGTAAACAGAATAACTCCATCCCCTTCGTCTACATCCTTTATCGCCTTTTCTATCTCCTTCCTGACCTCCTCCACTGCATCGCTTCTATCTATGCATACAGGTATAACCCCTTTGGCCTGTCCTACGATATCACTGGCGACCTTCACAAACTCCTCTGCCAGTCTCCCGTGAGTTATTATCACAATACCTATCATGGTTCCTCCAAAACCTGCATGAAGGATTAAGGGGTAAGGAGTAAGCTTAATCCTCTAATCCTCTAATCCTGCTTTTCTACGCCTTTGCTATGTCCCTGTGCAATACCTTTACCTTGTGCTTGCCGCCCTCCATGGCCTTTCCAGTTTCATTGGCTATTGCCACCGACCTGTGCCTCCCTCCGGTGCACCCTATAGCAATTGTAAGGTAAGCCTTCCCTTCCTTTTCGTAGAGAGGAACAAGAAACTTTATCAGGTTTAGAAACTTGGACATAAACAAGGAGGACTCCTCAGAATCCATGATGTAGCCTATCACCTTTGGGTCTTCACCTGTGAGCCCCTTCATCTCGGCAACAAAATATGGGTTTTTAAGGAATCTGACATCCATGACAATGTCTGCATTAAATGGAAGGCCGTGGCTGAAACCAAAGGAAAGTAAGTTTACTACCAGCCCTCCCTCCCTTGACTTATCGCCATAGCTCTGGAATACAAGCTCCCTTAACTGATGGACGTTCAGCGCAGTAGTATCTACAATCCTGTCTGCAGTCAGTCTTAACTCGGAAAGTTCCTCTCTCTCCCTGCTTATTCCGTCTATTGCGGTTTCGCTCCCAGCAAGGGGATGTCTCCTCCTGGTCTCGCTGTACCTTTTCAGAATCACCTCGTCAGAGGCATCAAAAAAAAGCAGCTCTATGTTGTACCCTTCTTCCCTCAGCCCCTTTACAGTCTTACTATATTCCTTAAGAAAATCTCCCTCTCTTGCATCCATGACAAGGGATACCCTGTTTATCCCTCCTGAAGACAGCTGGCATACCTCAAGAAACTTCGGCAGCAAGGTTACCGGGAGGTTATCCACACAGAAATACCCCAAGTCCTCCAATGCCTTGACTGCCGTACTCTTGCCCGAACCTGAAAGCCCGCTTATCACAACAATCTTCAGCTTTGTCATTGCGTCTTCCCCTTGCCCTGAATCCTCTGCATAAGTGCATCCTGAAGCTCTCTGGCAGAGTGCCTTCCTGTCTTTTTAAGGAGATGGTTCCTGGCAGCCACCTCTATTATAGTTGCCATATTTCTGCCCGGCCTTACCGGCACCCGCAGGTGAGGAAGGTCAACCCCAAGAATAGAGTACTTCTTTTCATCAAGCCCCAATCGTTCGTGTTCTTCCTCTGACCATTCCATCAGCTCTATGACAACCTCTATATCCTTTTCATCCCGCACTGCCGTTATGCCGAAGAGGTCTTTCACATTTATGATGCCAATTCCCCTTATCTCCATATGGTATTTTATCAGCTCTGTTCCCTTTCCAACGAGAGTAGAGGGAAGGGATTTTTTTATCTCTACCATGTCATCGGCCACCAGCCTTTGTCCTCTCAGCACAAGGTCAAGGGCGCACTCGCTTTTCCCTATCCCGCTCTTCCCAAGGAGAAGTATCCCAACCTCCAGGACATCAACAAGGACGCCATGCACGGCAACGGTTTCAGCGAGTCTTTCTTCCAGGAATTTGGTTATCCGGTTTATCAGGACGGAGCTCAACAGCTCTGTCCTTAAAACAGCTATTCCCCTTTTATTTGCCTCCTGAGTCAGGAATATTGGAACGGGCAGGCCCCTTGTGATGACAAAGCAGGCGATATCTCGGTTGCACAGCTTCTTTATCGCCGCTTCCCTTTGCTTTTCTGACAGGGTTGAGAGGTAAGACAATTCGACAGACCCCAAGACCTGGACTCTGTCGGGGTGGATTTGCTCTAAATAGCCCGCCAGGGCTAGTCCGGGCTTCTGTATCCTCGGGACTGTAACTTCTTTTGAAAGCCCGCTTTTTCCTCCAACAAGCTTAAGGCCCAGTTGGTATTCGCCATCCTTCAGGATATCTGCTACCTTTACGGCTTTCATTATATCTCTATTAGGAACGGGGGCCCGTGTATCGCCGGGCTCCTCCGATGCCCCTAAAATATATCCAACGTAGGGGCCTGCTCGCTACGCTCCCAATGCCTCCACTCCCCGCGCTCGGCCAGGCAAAGCCTGCTCCTAACTTCATGCGACCAGCACTGAATAATACCAATTCGCATTCAAATAAAGACTTTTGAATGCTCAGGTATAACACCAAGTAAGCTTTCATTAGGCTCAATAGTAAATGTTTGAAAGCAACTTGGTATAAATCCGTTGCAGGTCTTAGAACTTCTCGTCCCCTTCCGATATTAGTCTGTAGATATCTTCCCTGCTTTTAGCTTCCAGAAAGGCCTTTCTTCTTGAAGGCTCCTTAAGCAATCTCGAAATTCTTGCAAGGGCCTTAAGATGAGGCCCAGCCATCTCCTCCGGCGCCACAAGCATAAAGAATATATGAACCGGCTTTCCATCTATGGCCTGAAAATCCACCCCCCGGGAACTCCTCCCAAAAGCAGCCATCATAACCTTTACATCTTTTAGCTTTCCGTGCGGGATGGCAACACCATCGCCGATCCCTGTACTACCAAGTTTCTCCCTTTCTGCCAATGCCCGGACTAACTGCTCCTTAAGAGGACTCCCGCTAACCCTGACAATAATTGACGCCAGTTCTTCAAGAACCCCTTCCTTGGTATCTGATCTTAGTTCTTCAACTACCGCATCGTGGCCAAGTATCTCAGTAATCTTCCTACCTTGATTCCCTTGGTTCAGACAACAGGCTCGATAAGCCCGTAGTTCCCGTCTTTTCTTTTATATATGACGTTAACTTTTTCGGTGCCAGCATTAGTGAAGACCAGAAAGTTGTTGTGGAGAAGGTCGATTTGCATTGCGGCCTCCTCCAGGGTCATAGGTTTTACCCTATAGTCCTCAACCTTTATTATCTGGGGCTCCCTCGCCTCCTCAATACTCTCTGAGGAAATTATGCTTGCCGTTGCTGCCTTGGCAGGGATCGTATGAAGGGGCCTCTTCCCGAGGATCTTGTCCTTATACTTCTTTACCTGCCTCTCCATCTTTTCCACAACCAGGTCTATGGCAGAATACATATCCTCCCTTGTCTCCTGGCCATTTATGGTAACCCCGCTGGCATTCATGGTCACTTCAGCTGTGTGCCTGTTTTTCTCCACCGAAAGGATTACATGGGCATCCAGAATGCTATCCAGATATTTACTCAACCTGCCAATCTTATCCTTTGCGTAAGCCTCTAAGGCATCCGAACGCTCCATATGCCTGAATGTTACTGTAATATCCATCCCTATTACCTCCTTAAGAATTATGAAACGTGAACAGTTTAATCTTCAAGTCACAACCTGTCAAGTGTTTTAGAATCCCTTTGTTTTTAGAATCCCCTGGCCCTCCTGGAAGAGGAAGCAATCCTCATCGCCTCCCTGTATTTGGTTACTGTTCTCCTTGCGATCTCTATTCCAGACCTCTTTAACAGCTCCATTATGCATTCATCACTGTACGGTTTCTTGGGGTCTTCCCCATCTATGATCCTCTTTATCATGTCCTTCACGCTTCCAGATGCGGCAGACTCACCGTTTGAACAGTTTAAACCACCTCCAAAGAAGTATTTCAGCTCGAATATCCCCTGTGGAGTATGGACATATTTGTTGGTAGTTACCCTGCTTATGGTGGAATCATGCATACCTATATCTTCAGCCACATCACGGAGGACCATTGGCCTCAGATACATTATCCCCTTATCGAGAAACTCCTTCTGGAACTTGACTATGCTCTCAGTAGCCTTGCATATAGTCCTCTGCCTCTGCTGGATGCTTTTTATGAACCACGAGGCGGACCTCGCCTTATCCTGGATATATTCCTTTGATGCAGCGCCTTTTTCCATGCCGTTGAGTGAATTTTTATAGAAGTCATTCAACTTTAGCCTTGGGATACCGCCTTCGTTCGGCATGACTACATATTCCTGGCCAACCTTAAATACATATACATCAGGGATTATATAAGTGGCCGGCTCCTGCTGAAATGGACGTCCAGGCTTAGGCTCTAAAGCCGAGATGGCCTTTACGGTCAGCATTACATCCTCCACCGCAACCTCCAGCACCTTGGCTAGTCCCTTATAATCCCTCTTTTCCAAGAATGGAAGGTAGTCGGAGACTACCTTTTCTATAAGTGGGTTCCCTATGCCGAGCGCCCTGATCTGTAAAAAGAGGCACTCCTTCAGGTCTCTAGCGCCTACCCCTGGAGGATCAAAACCCTGGACAACCCCACTTAACACATTTTCAACGTCCTCCCTGTCAACCTTAAGAGAATCGGCGACCTCCTGGGTAGAAACCTCCAGGTATCCATCGTCATTTATATTCCCTATGAGAACCTCGCCTATCTGTAACGTCTTATTATCAGTATCAGAGAGTCCGAGCTGCCATAGCAAGTGTTCCGAGAGAGTGGTTTTCTGCGGGGTAAAGCTCTCAAATCCTGCCTCACTGTCTTTGTCTCTAAAATTCATAGACGCAGGTTTATCAAAATTACTGGCGCTCAAGTAGCTGTCCCAGTCTTCCTCAGAAAGATGCTCTTCCTTTATTCCTTCCTCCTCTTCTTCCCTGGCCTCCAGGTCTTCTTCAAGCAGAGGATTTTCCTCAAGCTCCTGCTGAATTTCCTCGATCAACTCAAGCTTTGAGAACTGGAGCATCTTTATGGCCTGCTGAAGTTGAGGGGTCATAACAAGTTGCTGGGCCAGTTTATGATAGAGTCTTGTTTCTAAGGCCATATACTTAATTCCATGAAGTTGAGAAGCTAGGAGGTTGAGAGGTTAAGTTTTTTTAATCGTATCTTCTTAACTTCTGATCTTCCTATCTTCTGCAGTTATTACAGTCTGAATTTCTCACCAAGATAAACCCGTCGTGCCCTCTCGCTATTGGCAATCTCTTCAGGGGACCCGGCCTCTATGATCTTGCCGTCGCTAAGGATGTACGCCCTGTCGCATATCCCAAGGGTTTCTCTTACGTTGTGGTCCGTAATCAATACGCCTATCCCTTTGGACTTTAGATGCGTTATAAGACCCTGTATGTCAATAACCGCTATAGGGTCTATCCCTGCAAACGGCTCGTCCAGAAGTATAAAAGAAGGTGATATGACCAGGGCCCTCGCTATCTCAACCCTCCTCCTCTCTCCTCCTGAGAGCGAGTAGGCCCGACTGTCAGAGAGATGGGAAATTCCAAGCTCACCCATTAAGGAAGAAAGTCTCTCCTCCCTTTCCTCCCTCGAAATGGGGATGGTCTCCAATATAGCCACTATATTTTCCCTTACAGTGAGCTTCCTGAATACCGACGCCTCCTGCGGCAGATAGGCAATACCCTTCCTTGCCCTTATATACATTGGAAGGCTGGTGACGTCATCCTCTCCCAGGAATATCGAACCGTTGTCAGGTCTTGTAAGTCCGACAACCATGTAAAAGCTGGTAGTTTTCCCTGCCCCGTTTGGCCCCAGGAGGCCCACCACCTCTCCAGCTTTCAGGTGGAGGCTCACTCCGTCCACCACCCTCCTTCCCCTGAAGGCCTTAGTTAGACCCTTTGCCTGTAGGATTTGCAAAGGCCCCCTCCTTCCTGGGATGGATTACAGCCCGGGTTCCACCTTCAACAATGGTCCTGTCCTCATCAAGAAAATATATAATCTTGTCACCCGATATGATATCCTTCCCCTGCCAGACCTTTGGGTTCCCGCTGAGGATAATCTTCCTTTCCGTGTTAAGGAAAAGCGCCCTGTCCGCCACAGCTATCTTGTCCTGCTGCGTTATCCTGACATTCCCTGTGGCCACTACATCGCTAAGTTCTTTCCCGCCGTCTATATAGGTGGCAATAAGCTCATTGGATGTTATCGTCATATCCTTTTGCCTTGCAACCACATTCCCCCTGAAGGTTACTCTATTTGCCTTTGTTTCGGCCTCCATATTGTCGGAAGTAATGTTGATAGGATCTTTACTCCCCTCCACTGCAAACATTAGAGATGGAAGGAGGAGCAGAAGGATGAAGGATGAAACATAAAAGATGACTTTAATAATTCCACAATCTTTATTCACTTTTTCACCCATCCACCGGGAGATAGAACCGCCTTCACGCTATTTTTTATAAAGACCCGATCTTGCTCTATATCTGCTACCATTCCCACACCTTCGATATCGATCCCTTTACCCTTCATAATAACCTTCGATTCAGTAGTAACGATCTTTTTCTCTGAAAAATACCGCAGAAAATCCGACCTCAAGGTATATCCGTCACTGCTGACTATCCTGACATCTCCTGAAACAGCCAGATCGTTAGTATTGTTGAACACCTCTCCCTTGCTCCCTGTCAGTTCAATCCTTCTGTCTCCGTTGCCGAAGAAAACGACTTTAGGGGCATCAAGGCGGGTCAATCCTTCTTCCTTGAAAAAATCAGCGGATTTAGCCCTGAGTTCCCATTCCGTCTTCCCGGCTACAGCCCTCGTCAAGTGGACACCCTCTATCTTCAGGTCCGGTATTATCTTGGCAAGATTTAAAGAAGCGCCTCCCTTACCCATCCACAGGTATAAGAATCCAGCCACTGTGATTGAAACAAGCAATATGAGGGATATTACAAGGTACTTAAATATCTTAAATAGCGGGGTCGACATACAAAAACTATACCAAACAATTTTATTGAAGTAAAGTTCATTACCGATACCTTGATGTCGCGTTTTCCCACTTACCCTGGGCCTTGAGTATAAGTTCACATACCTCCCTTACAGCACCCCTTCCCCCAGGCCTCTCCGTCACATAATCTACACATCCTTTTAACTCTTCACTGGCATCAGCAACAGATATCGATAAACCGGACCGTCTCATAACAGGCAGGTCTACTAAATCGTCTCCGACATAGCAAACCTCTTCACCTTTAAATCCTTTTTCCCTCAGTATA
>JAENJC010000097.1 GCA_016844545.1 Deltaproteobacteria bacterium
TTCTCACCTGTCAAACATCAAAGGCATTGAATCCACCGTCCGACAGATAGTTGCAAAGACAGAGCACCTTGAGTTAATACAACACAAGAGAGAGAAACTCCAGTGGATTACAGAGGCTCTTGAAGGTTTTGATTCTATGCCGCTCTCTGACAAGAAGGAGAGTGTAATCAGGGCTATGGGGATAGTTGGGGAATTGCGGAAAAATATAGAACCTCTCAACATCTCAACATCTGATATGCCTTCGGCATTTGACCTCCTTGCTTCTCAAAAAGCCCTTTCAGCCCCTATTCAGTCCATTAAGGGGGTCGGTCCAAAGCTGGCCTCCCTCCTGGAGAAGAAGGGGATAAGGACGGTGGAGGATGCGCTGTACTTTATCCCCAGGGAGTATCAGGACAGGCGTGAGATCAGGAAGATGTCGAGGGTTGAGATCGGAAAGGTTGAGACTGTAACAGGGGAGGTCCTAACTGTTGATACTGTTGGGTTCAAGGGGGGCAGGAAAAAGGTCTTTGAGGTGATGGTTGGGGACGGGAGCGGAGTTATCGTAGGAAAATGGTTTCGCTTTAACCTCCAGTTTATGAAAGGGAGGTTTAAAAAAGGGGACAGGGTGATAATGACCGGGGAGGTAAGGGCCTTTGGCGGACAGAGGGAGATGCACCACCCTGATATTGAGCCTTTTGATGACACGGACAAGCTGAACTTCGGCAGGATAGTGCCGGTATATCCGCTGACTGAAGGGCTTGGAGAGAAGACGTTAAGGAAGATAATAAGTCAGGTTATTGCAGTGTATGCAGATAACGTGATAGACGGCTTGCCCCAGGGAATAGTAATAGACAGGGGATTAATGCCTCTGAGGGAGGCGCTGGAGAAGGTCCATTTCCCTGTCAACACGGAAGATATAACTGCCCTGATGGCAGGCAGGTCTCCTGCACGCAGGAGGCTTATATTTGACGAGTTTTTTTTCCTGGAACTGGGGATGGCGCTGAGACATAAAGGAGTCACCACGGAGAAGGGGATTCCAATGATCGATACGGGTGAGCTTACGGGGAGACTCAGAAAGCTCCTTCCATTTGCCCTGACCGTGGCGCAGGAGAGGGTGATAGGCGAGATAAAGAGGGATATGGCATCGGCACATCCGATGAACAGGCTGGTTCAGGGGGATGTGGGGTGCGGCAAGACCATAGTGGCCTTTATATCTGTCCTGATTGCTGTTGAAAGCGGTTGCCAGGCTGCTATCATGGCGCCGACCGAACTCCTTGCGGAGCAACATTTCCTTAATATTCACCGTTTTGCCGAATCTCTCGGCGTCAAGACGGCATTACTTACCAGCGGGGTAAAGGGTAAAGAGCGAGAGGCGATCCTTTCAGGGATAAGCAGTGGCGTGATCCATATCGTTATAGGCACCCATTCGGTTATTCAGGATGCTGTGGAGTTCAAGTCCCTGGGCCTTGCAATAATTGATGAACAGCACAGGTTTGGCGTTGTTCAGAGGGGGATAATAAAGAAGAAAGGGGATAACCCCCATATCCTGGTCATGACGGCCACTCCTATTCCAAGGACGCTGGCCATGACGGTCTACGGGGACCTGGATATCTCTGTGATAGATGAGATGCCTCCAGGAAGAAGTCCTGTGGAGACCAGGATTTACAGCGAAAAAGAGAGGGAAAAGGTTTATGCAGTTATCAATAAAGAGGTGGAGGCCGGAAGGCAGGCATATGTAGTATATCCGCTTGTGGAGGAGTCTGAAAAGAGCGACCTCATGGATGCCACAAATATGGCTGAGAATATTAAGGTTGCCTTTCCTGATTTCAGGATAGCTTTATTGCATGGAAGGATGAAGGCAGAGGAAAAAGAGGGGGTGATGAAGGGATTCAAGGACAGGGAGATTGACATCCTTGTTGCAACGACAGTCATCGAAGTCGGGATAGACGTCCCGAATGCCTCTGTCATGGTCATAGAGCATGCAGAGAGGTTCGGCCTTTCGCAGCTTCATCAGTTAAGAGGGAGGGTAGGGCGCGGTTCCCATAAGTCTCGCTGTCTCCTCCTTGCGCAGTATAAGAGGTCTGAGGATGCCTGGAAAAGGCTCAAGGTGATGGAGGATAGCACGGACGGTTTCAGGATAGCCGAGGTAGACCTGGAGATACGTGGGCCTGGCGACTTCCTTGGGACCCGTCAGTCGGGGATGCCTGATTTCAGAGTTGGAAGCATCATCAGGGATGCGAGGATACTGGATGAGGCAAAGACAGCCGCTTTCAGTGTTGTTGAGAATGATCCCGAACTGGCAAGGCCTGAGAATTCAATTCTAAGAGAGGTCTTGAGGGATAGGTGGAAGGGAAGGCTTGAACTGGCAGGAATAGGGTGAGCGCTACTCTTGGGACCGGGCAGGCTGATATAACAGCTGTAAAGATTGTGAATGCACAGCCTCATGATAACTAGCTGATTTTCTATTTTCTTCTTGTTTTTTAATGTTGAAAGTGATATCTATAATGTAGAGGGTTACATTTCCCCTGCGATGTTCGTGATTGGATTAAAAATTTGAGCCAACAGTAACAGTACGGGAGCTTTCTCTCACTGTAGTGTGCAAGCCTCCACGAAAGAGGAGGACGCCTTAAGCAGTAATAAAGCGCCCACTTGAATCGAAAAGGTTCAAATCTGTTATCCACACGGCAGTCGTGGGGGATTTTTTTGTGAGTTTATCCAAAAGGCATATGAAAATCGAGATACTAAAACAAGATTAAGGTCAGGGTGGGGATTGATGTTTTTGGTTTTATTGACAATTGTTAGTTTGGCATCCATTGTAGTAAGGGTATGCGGCTATCTGCATTTAACTAAGCCCAGAGTGGGTGTTCTATATGTTGTCATGCCTCTTAATGTATTTAACGGGCACTCCTCCATCCAATATCTAAAGGGAACCAGGGTTTTAAATATGAGGAGCGCCAGACGGCTCCATTCTCCCTATTCCCCGCAGATTTAATCTAGTTCTCTTGATTTTCCTATCCAGTTACCCTCCAGTTTTACCGTAAAAAATATCAAAAAAGACGATAGTCGTCACTATGACACTAAGACTAAGACGCAAAGAAAAAAGAAATGAACTCTTACGCTTTTCTTTGAGACCTCGCTTAGAAGCGCCTACTTTTGGCTGCGCCTTCGCGGTAATTAAATTTTAACTGTGATGGGCTTATGAAGGCAAAGATCAGACGGGAGATGATTGCAAGGCGGAACTCGATTTCTCGCGAAGAGATAATGGAGAAGAGCGCTATAATTCAGAAAAGAGTATTGGAACTGCCCATCTATCAAGAGTCAAAAACGATAGGGCTTTACGCCAGCTTCAATAATGAGGTTTCAACTTCTATTATCTTTGATAAGGCGCTTGAGGATGGGAAAAAAGTATTGTTCCCTTATATAAGAAAGGCCGACAGGGAGCTCGCCTTTCTCCCTGTTCGTGGATTGGATGAGTTGGAGTTGGGGCAGTTCGGGATAATGACGCCGCCTTTTGGAGAGGGGAAAGACGATTATATAGGAGATCTAGAGCTTCTTGTAATACCGGGCGTTTCCTATGATTTAAAAGGCGGACGAATTGGCTATGGCGGAGGATTCTATGACAGGACTTTACATAAACTTGCAAAGCTTCCCTTTATCCTGGCCCTGGCCTATGAGTTCCAGTTACTGGATGAATTGCCAATGCTTCCTCATGATATAAGGGTTAACGCCGTTGTTACTGAAAGAAGGGTGATAGTTCATTAGAAACAGCAGCAGGTTGGCCGATCAGCTCTTTTGTCCAGCCTGCTTTATTTGTACCGATTGGCACTCAAATAATAAATATTTGCCTATACTGGCATAATACCAAGTAAGCTTTCAATAACACTTAATTTAATTGTTTGAAAGCAACTTGATATAAATAAACACTGGAGGTAATAAAAGTGGAAACAATCTTGATAGCATTAATTGCCGTATTAGTAGGTCTTGCCGGCGGCTTTCTTCTCAGGAAGTTGGTAGCAGGCACAAGGATTCAGGCAGACGAAAAGTTTGCCGAAAAGGTCTTGAATGATGCAAAGAGGGAGGCCGATACTATAAAAAAGGAGGCCATGCTCCAGGCTAAAGACTACCTTTATCAGGCGAGGGGAGACTTTGAGAAGGAAAGCAAGGACAAGAGACTGGAGCTCCAGGGTATAGAAAAAAGGCTTGTCAGCAAAGAGGAAAATCTTGACAAGAAGCATGATCTTCTCGAGAAGAGGGAGAATGAGGCTGTCAAAAAGGAAAAGAGTCTTGCCTTTGCAGAATTGCAGGTACAGGAGAAAGAGAAGAAGTATACTGATATGATAGAGGAGGAAAGGAAAAAACTGGAGAGCATATCAGGTATTTCCTCGGAAGAGGCAAAGCAGCTGCTGATCGCCGACATGGAGAGCGAGGCCAGGCAGGATGCGGCTAAGATCATAAAGAAGATTGAGGACGAGACCAAGGAGGTCGCTGACGGCAAGGCGAAGGAGATAATCGCTACTGCAATCCAGAGATATGCCGGTGAATATGTTGCTGAGAGGACAACCTCTGTCGTTCACCTGCCGAGCGATGAGATGAAGGGAAGGATCATAGGCCGGGAGGGCAGGAACATCAGGGCCCTGGAGGCGGCAACTGGAGTGGATTTTATTATTGATGATACACCCGAGGCTATCATAATATCCGGGCACAATCCTGTGAGGCGCGAGGTTGCAAGGCAGTCCATAGAAAAGCTTGTCACTGACGGCAGGATTCACCCCGCCAGGATCGAGGAGGTAGTTGCCAAAGTTTCACTGGAGATTGAAAACTCCATCAAGGTGGCAGGGGAGCAAGCGACCTTTGATACAGGCCTTCACGGGATACATCCCGAACTGGTCAAGCTTATAGGAAAGCTTAAGTACAGGACGAGCTACGCTCAGAATGTTTATGCCCATTCCATGGAGGTTGCCTTTATCTGCGGTGTTATGGCTGCGGAGCTTGGGATTAACCAGAAACAGGCAAAGAGGGCTGGCCTTCTCCACGACATAGGCAAAGCCGTTGACCACGAGGTTGAAGGTTCTCATGCGGTAATAGGGGCAGAGCTTGCCAAAAAATATGGAGAGCACCCAAGGGTTGTCCATGCGATCATGGCTCACCATGAGGAGGAGAAGCCGTCTACAGTCCTTGCCTTCATTGTGGCGGCTGCCGACGCCCTTTCAGCTGCAAGACCAGGGGCCAGAAGGGAGATGGTGGAGACCTATATAAAGAGACTTGAAGACCTGGAAAGAATCTCCACATCGTTCAAGGGGGTCAACAAGTCATACGCCATCCAGGCTGGAAGAGAGATAAGGGTGCTGGTGGAGCCTACAGAGATAAACGATGAGGCCTCACTTATGCTGGCAAGGGATATAGCGAGGAAGATAGAGAGCGAGATGACATATCCTAAGTAATGAAGGTACTTTTTATAGGCGACATAATAGGCAATCCCGGAAGGAAGGCTGTAAGAGAGCTTTTAAACGGCCTTATAGACAGGAATAATCTTGACCTTGTCATTGCAAATGGCGAAAACGCCGCTGGCGGCTTTGGTATAACTCCTGATATTGCAGAGGAGCTTTTCGGCCTTGGTATAAATGTAATAACCACCGGAAACCATATCTGGGACAAGAAAGAGATAATCCCCTACATCCCAA
>JAENJC010000098.1 GCA_016844545.1 Deltaproteobacteria bacterium
TTCAATTGTTGGCTTTGCATGGCTTCCCCTTAGCCCCCGCCTTTAGTCCCTCCAGATAATCACTCCATAGCTGCATCATCTTCTTGCGTTCATCCAGGTGAGTGGTACGATCGTATGCGTCGCCGTTAGGGTCCTTCACAGCATGAGCTAATTGATGCTCAATAAAATCCTTACGGACATGTAACACTTCATCAAGAATCGTCCGTGCCATTGCTCTAAATCCATGCCCAGTCATTTCGTCTCCGGTGAATCCCATTCGGCGTAGGGCAGCATTAATGGCATTGTTGCTCATACATCGTAATGGCGAGCGGTGGCTTGGAAATACATACTGTCTATGGCCTGTAAGCGGCTGAAGATCCTTCAGTATCGCTATGGATTGGCGTGATAGCGGTACAATATGATCCTTTTTCATCTTCATCTTTTTAGCAGGTATTAACCAGATAGCAGCAGCAAAATCAAACTCACTCCATTCTGCGGACCGCAATTCCCCGGGACGCAGAAAGAACATTGGAGCAAGCTGCAAGGCGCTCTTGACAACTAAAGAGCCCTGATAACCGTCAATGGCTTTTAGTAGCCCTGTCACTTTTTTAGGATCGATAATAGCCGCATGTTTTTTCTTTGTAGGTGACAGCAATGCTCCTTTGAGGTCTGCGGAGGGGTCACGCTCTGCTCTTCCTGTTCTTACAGCATACCGGAACACCTGCCCGGCGATAGTTCTTAAACGGTGCGCTGTTTCAAGAGCTCCTCTGCTGCATCCTGCTCATGATTGTTACAGCATGGCCCGGTGTCCATGTTGGCGTAAATTTCGCATGCCATTCACGCGCTATCACTTCAAAGCTGTTTGCGTTTTGTTCTTTCGAGATTTCCTTCTGTGCCTTTCGAGCCATGCAGGGGTCGACACCATTAGCTACCTGCTTGCGTGCCTCCTCCCGCTTCTCGCGCGCATCGGAAAGGGATTTTTCAGGATAGCTGCCAAAAGAAATAAGCCTTTCTTTCCCATCAAAGCGATATTTAAAGCGCCATAACTTGCCGCCGGACGGGGTCACCAATAGGAACAGTCCCCCGCCGTCAAAAAGTGTCACTGGTTTTAATTTTGGTTTCGCCTTACTCACTTTTAGGTCGGTTAGTGGCGCAATCCTTTTAGGCATGGTTTTTTTCTCCTTTTGGGGATACGACTTTTGTTTAGGTATACGATGTTTCAATTTGTATACTTAAAAACGATGGATTTAGGTATATCAGATAGGACGGTATAAGACAATAGAAAAAGAAAAAGCCCTTAGAAATAAGGGCTTTAAGGACTTCATGGGACTGTATAAAACAATAAGTTGGTGGAGGCGGTGGGAGTCGAACCCACGTCCGAAGATCTTCAGCGAAAGATTACTACATGCTTAGCCCCTGTTTTATTTAACCCCCAAGACTCCCAGTGGCAGGATTCTTAGAGGCGGTCTCAAAAGGTTTCGCCTCTTCCCTATGAGCGTCGGGAATCGGCTATCCTGCTCTGTTGTCACCCTTTTGTCCCACGCAGGAGAGGAACTCAGGGCGCTGGCCGACTAAGCGGCTAGTGAGTAATTTGTATCGTTTGCTTTTGTGTTTTTTCTGCCTTTTTAACGAGGCCGACAGAATCCTCGGCATGCAACCTTTTACCTCATTTACCCCCGTCGAAGCCGTTACGCCCCCCTTTTAACAAAAACATTATATCACAGATGAGTATAAATGAGTATAATAACTTGGAGATCGATATGGAGATCGATAAAAGGATAAATCTCATCCATATTTAGACGGTTTCACACGAGGGTTAAAGAGATAGGCATGGAGTCCGGGAGCCTTCTCTGATGAAGCTGTCCCTGACACCGCCATATCAGGATAAACCACAACTATGCCGATCATATTCCGAGCCGTATTGTACATCATCCTGATTATCGTCTCTCTGGACGTACTCGTCCTTTACACCAACTCCCATCCCCCACGCTATCCACTCTACATTCCCCCGTCAAGGTTTGGTGTCACCTTTGAAGATGCCCAGTTCGACACATCGGATGGTATCAGATTAAAGGGCTGGTTCATAAAGGGTAATGGAAAGGGAAGGGTTCCGACTGTCATAATTTGCCACGGTCTTGGGGCCAACAGATCCGATTTTACAGAGCTTGCAGCAGGTCTATCCAGGAACGGTTACAACACCCTTCTGTTTGACTTCAGAGGACATGGAGAGAGCGAGAGGAAGGCCTCGTCATTCGGATATCTGGAACAGAGAGATCTCCTTGGCGCCATAAGATATGTCAAGGAAAGGAAGGATGTAGATGCGGAAGAGATTGCTGTATATGGATTTTCCATGGGCGGGGCAGTCGCAATCCTCACAGCAGCAGAGAGCAGTGATATAAAGGGAGTGATAGCAGACTCCTCTTTTACAGCCCTGAAAGAGCAGGGGGAGAGGCTTTTTAAGGGTTCTTTATTACCATCCTCCATTTTCCTGAGACCTATGACCTGGATGTACGAGCTTTATTTCCGGTTAGACGCCGGTAAGGTTGCGCTCATGATATTTCCCCGAGGGGTGTGATGATCATCGGAGGAGGCGAAGACGAACAGATTCCATCCTCTGACGCCATGAGGCTATTTGCCGCCGCAGGAGAGCCGAAGGAGCTGTGGCTGATACCAGGGGCAGTTCACGGCGGGACTGTATATATGGCAGGGGATGAATACAGAAAGAGGGTATTGAGGTTCCTGGATTCTCACCTAAAACCAAAATGAGGGGCCTCGATTCCCTACAGCCCATCGGACAATCAGAGTTTTCCCATAAGCTCCCGGGCCTCCTTACTGTTCAGGAAACGCCAGGGAAGGGGAAACAGGCCAGATACTCTTCCCATATAGAGTCTGTAAACCTCACCATAGTAAACAATCAGCTTCCTCTCCTCGAGCTTCGAGCCGATGATGAAGTAGATGGTTACGGCAACGGCAGTGACGAGGAATGCCGCGTTCATGTCCCTTGTCCAGATGATCACCATTCCCAAAAAGTACCATGGATGCCTGACAAACCTGTGAAGAGGGGAGATAACAAAATGCTCCTGCTCCTCAACGGCTTTTGCCCCATCGCGCAACTGTCGAAGACCGGTAAACTCACTGCTGTCATAATAGTTAAGGGACCAGTAAAAGCCGATGGCAGCAAGGACAGCAAGGCCGTTTGCGACAAAAAACCATGCCCCATCCCATTTCCACAAGATAGGTCCGTCTAATGAATGGGAGAACCATAGGGGCGGGATCAGCAGCAGTAACGAGACGGCGTTGAAGATAAGCCTGTAATAAGGCATAAAATCGGGCCACTTTGCAGCAACAAACCTCTTGGCTGAAAGCGATGCCAAACCCGAATGGACGGTGAAATAGAGGAACCATATAAGGCTTAAGAGAACGATATTTTGAACTGATATCTTCATGGCTCTGATTTTAAGCTATTCCTGCGCACTTTGCCACGATAAATAGAATCGTTTTTTACTCAGAAGAAAATTCCGGGGATTTACTTTTTAAAAAGTCTGTTTAAATTGATAGAAGATAAAATGGAATTGTTGATAAATAGAAGAGTAGGGAGGTGGAATATTCCACCTCCCTAGATCGATTAATCGTTAAGCGCCATGCTTGGCCTTTTCCTTCTGGTATGCCTCTTTCCCTGCCTCATAGGCAGTCCTTACCTCGTCCTTCTTTTCCTGCACAGCGTTTTTGATGGCTTCGAGACGCTCTTCGATCTCTTCCAGAGCGGCGTCATATCCTTCCTTTGTCCGCACCTTCGCCTTCTCTGCTCCCTCTCTTATCCGCCTCCTTGTTTCTTCCCCTGATGCAGGCGCGTACAACAAGGCAAGTCCAGCCCCAATCGCGCCTCCAAGCAAAAAGCCTAATACGGTGTTCGTCCCCCCTGAATGGTTATTCCCGCACATTTTCTTTTCCCCCCTTTCTGAAATGTTTTAATCCGAACGTTAAGCCTGCCATTACACCGGCAATCTTTACCACAGGCCCCTTGATAGCGTCTATAACAACCTCTGCAACCCCTGTTGCTTTTAAGGTTACATCTCTCAACTTCTTTACGGCCTCCTCCATATCACTTACCTGGCCGTTTACCCTATGTGTGATCTCCTTGATATCCGCAAGGAACCTCTTTCCCTCCTCTGAAAGCTCCTGAAGTGCCCTACCAGTCTGCCGGAGCTGGATCAATGTAGGGATGGCGGATACAACCAGTATCAAAAAGGCAATGGCGATTATAAATACAGAAAGTTCGGCCAGTGAAACAGTAAATGTCATACTACACCTCGGGATAAAATATCTGCCATAAACAGTCTTGCGTTAAACATAACCTGTTAATGTTGAGTTGTCAAGTAAGAGGCATCTTATAATTGCCTTGACACTTACCGTTTTTGTCTGCTATTTTTTTGTATAGTAGCAGACTTGAATCGATAGATTGGTCTGACATCATAAGTCAGTGAACGCCGCTGGCACTGATTATTAAAGCAAGGAGGCTTCATGTACTCATTTAGTATCTATGACTTCTATGTAAAGGGCGGGGTGTTCATGCACCCTATTCTTCTATGTTCTATCTTATCCCTGGCAATATTCATGGAAAGGCTCTGGAGCCTGAGGAGAAAAAAAGTCTTCCCAGAATCCCTCCTTCCAAAACTTGAAAGGCTTATTAATGAAGGAAAGATTTCAGAGTCCATCGCCCTCTGCAAGGCCGATGATTCTTCTATGGCCAGGATAGTCATGGCCGGGATAAAGAACTCCGATAAAAAAAGGGAACTTATTAAGGAGGCAATGCAGGAGACAGGAAGCCGAGAGGCTGTCTATCTGGAGAAGTACCTGGAGGCTCTTTCCACCATTGCCGGGGTAAGTACCCTTTTGGGTCTGTTAGGAACCATACAGGGAATGATAATTATCTTCGCCATGATAGCCATTGAATCTACAGTAAACCCCCAAGCCCTTGCAGGAGGGATATCCACAGCGCTTAACACTACAGCAGCCGGCCTGGTTGTTGCCATACCGACAACCATATTCTACAAGTATCTTATGGGGAAGGCTGAGACAATGGTCGTCGAGATGGAAGAGTATGCGACCCGGATGGTAGATATAATTAAGGGGAACGATTAATGCGCTTCAGTAGACCAAGACACGGCAGGGGCTCAGTAAATATGGACATGACCCCTATCCTGGATATGGCCTTTAACCTGCTCCTGTTTTTCGCCCTTTCCTTCAACTTCGGCGTTGCGCCAGGACTAAAGGTCAAGCTACCTGAAGCCTCGGCAGAAGCTTTGAAAAAAGAGAATAAGGAGATAACGGTGAGTATCTCCAGGGAAGGGGTACTCTCCCTTGAAGGGAAGACAGTGACTGTAAATGACCTGACCAGCAGATTCAAGGCCCTCCAGTCTAAAAACCCGGATGCCATGGTGATAGTCCAGGGAGACGCAGAGGCCCTTCACGGAAAGGTTGTCCAGGTGATGGACGCCGCCAAGGGAGCAGGACTAAGTAAGCTGGCTATTGCAACAAGACCTAAAGAAGGCAGGTAAGGGCCCTTGTGCGGATGCGTCAACCTTTACTATTTTTTCTTCTCTTGTTTCTTGATCTTTTTGTCCTTAGGTGATAACAGTGGTTTCTTTTTCGTGTCTTTCTTTACGTCCTGACCCTTACTCATTTTTTTATCCTCCTTTTTAAGTTTAATCTTTCGCTTTTTATTATAGCTTTTATTAAACTAAAAGTATCTAAATTATTTTAAATTTAGAGGGTTAAACCTTTTTGCCTATTTGCCTATTTGCCCTTTAGCCTGTTTGCCTTTTTGTTACGAATTCCCAATCCTGCCTGTCTGGAACAGACCGAGATGCTCCAGAGCCAGGGAGCTTTGGTTCAGAAACCTTATCCCCATGCCTTTAGGTAGCCCGTTATTCGACTCAGGATTTATGTTGTTCCAGACCACCTCCCCCAGCACCTCTACAGCGCTGTCCAGAGTAGGAAGGTTAAGATGGAGAACCACCATGCTTCCAGGAGGAAGTGGTTTGTGTGAAGGCAAATAAATGCCTCCAGCGCTTATATTCAGGGAGAAGACGCTCTGCACTGAGTCATTACTGGTAAAATCCACATTGATCCTTATCGGCAAACGGGGTTCTTCTCTCTGATTATGCAATAGATGCTCCTTTGAAAAACTCGGTAATTATCTCTATGTCTCCTTCAATTAATGTCCTCATATCAAAAACAACCTCGTCCCGCTCTATCCTTGCTACAATTGCGTTAGAGTTCGTTCTCAGCTTCTTTTCCAGCCTGTTTGGGGATATCCCTTTAGCCTTAATAACCACAAGCTTTGTAGGTATCTCCTGAAGGGGCATTGCGCCTCCTCCAACCTGTGAGAAGCCGTCTCTTATGTTTATCTCAAACCTTCCGCCTGGGATGCCTCTGAGTCCTTTCAGCAATCTCCTGGCCGCCTTTGCCAGCTCTGCAACCTGGAGGGTCAGCATCCTTAACACAGGGATCTCATGGAGCGCCTTCAATTCATCCATGTATATCTTTAAGGTAGCCTCTAGTGCGGCAACTGTGAGCTTATCAATCCTTAAAGCCCTTGTAAGAGGATTTTTCTTAATGGCTTCTACGACGTCCTTCTTTCCGATGATAATGCCGGCCTGAGGGCCTCCAAGCAGCTTGTCTCCGCTGAATGTAATAACGTCTATTCCTGCTGCTACGGAATCCTGGATCGTTGGCTCTCTTTTTATCCCATAGTTAGAAAGGTCAATAAGGCTCCCGCTGCCGAGGTCGTTCATCACAGTGATGTTATTGTCTTTGCCGAGCTTGACTAAATCCTGGATAGGGACATCCGCTGTGAAACCGACCATGTCGAAGTTGCTCCTGTGGACCTTCATAATCAATGACGTTTCAGGGGTTAAGGCCGCCTCGTAATCTTTGAGGTGCGTCCTGTTGGTGGTCCCAACCTCTACAAGCTTTGTCCCGCTCTTTCTCATCACGTCAGGTATTCTGAATGAACCCCCTATCTCAACCAGTTCTCCGCGTGAGACTATGACCTCCTTCGCCTCCGCCAGGGTGTTGAGGACGAGCAGAACAGCAGCGGCGTTATTGTTGACAACCAAAGCGGCCTCTGACCCCGTAAGCCGGCAAAGAAGCGGCTCCAGATGTGAATACCTTTCACCCCTTCCCCCTTTCTCCAGATCAAACTCAAGGTTGGCATAGCCAGTCGAAACTTCAATCAGGTTTTTCAATGCCGATAGTGAAAGGGGCGCCCTTCCAAGGTTAGTATGGAGGATTACGCCCGTGGCATTTACAACCCTTGCAAGGCTGAGCCTCCCGCCTTTTTCTATCTCAGTCCCCACCTTTTTGCGGAAGTCGCCAATATTAAACCTGTAAATCTTAGCAGCGCTCTCTTTTATCAGCCTTCTCTCATCTTCAAGTGCGCTCCTTATCGCGTCAACAACTATCAAGCGCGACTTATCTTTTAGGAATCCGGCTGTCTTGCCGTCCTTAAGGAGGGAATCAACCGAAGGCAATTTTCTTAAAAGCTCCTTCTTCATTGCGACTGGATTATATAAACAAAGGCAGGCAGTGTCAAGGTTTAAACGGCTGTTATCTCTTGACTTTCTGAGGCCCCGGTGCTAACCTGCGGCTTTCAATTTCATCT
>JAENJC010000099.1 GCA_016844545.1 Deltaproteobacteria bacterium
GGTCCCTCCTCACAGCAGAAAGGGTTGCATTAAACCTCCTGCAAAGACTTTCCGGCATTGCCACACTGACCAGACAATATGTAAAGAAGACAGAAGGGACAACGGCCAGAATAGTGGATACCAGAAAGACCACACCGGGACTGAGGGCCCTTGAAAAGTATGCAGTAAGGATTGGCGGCGGGAAAAACCACCGTTTCGGTCTGTTTGACGGGATACTGATAAAGGACAACCATATAGCAGCCGTTGGAAGCCTGACTGAAGCAGTGAAAAGGGCCAGGGAAAAAGCGCCGCATACGATGAAGATAGAGCTGGAGACTGAAAACCTTGATCAGGTCAGGGAGGCCATCTCTGCCGGGGCGGAGATCATAATGCTCGACAATATGGGCATAGAGACCATGAAAAAGGCTGTAAGACTCATAAATGGGAAAGCGCTTATCGAGGCCTCTGGCGGAATAAACCTTAACAACGTGAGGCAGGTCGCAGAGACCGGGGTTGATCTCATCTCTGTTGGCGCCATAACCCATTCGGCGAGATCAATGGATATATCTATGGAAATAACAAATGTTTGATGAAAAGATATTAAAACTTCTAAAGGAAAACCGCGGGGATTACACATCAGGGGCTGAGATAGGCAGGGAGCTGGATCTGTCCAGGACTGCCGTATGGAAACATATAGAAGGGCTCAGAAAGGCAGGGTACAACATTGAGGCAGTACCTTCCTTTGGTTATAAACTTGTTGGGTCGCCGGACATACTTACCCATACAGAGATAGATGCAGGATTAAAGACAAGATACATAGGGAAGAATATTCATGCCTTCTCCCTCACCGATTCCACCAACACAAAGGCCTTCGAGCTTGCCATGCATGGAGCGCCGGAAGGGTCTCTTGTCGTGGCTGAAAGCCAGAGGAAGGGGAAAGGAAGGCTTGGAAGGCGCTGGGAGTCTCCAAAGGAGGTAAATATCTACACCTCGATAATCCTGCGACCAAGGATATCACCCTCTTCCGCCTCTCAGATAACATTGCTTGCCGCAGTGGCAGCAGCAAGGGCCATAGAAAAGACCACAAAGGTCCTTCCTGACATAAAATGGCCCAACGACCTCCTTATAAAGGGTAAAAAGGTAGCCGGAATACTGATGGAACTGGACTCAGAGGCGGACATGGTGAACTTCATAGTCCTTGGGATCGGGATAGATGTCAACATGGAACCAACCTCCCTTCCTCCTGATATTGCCAAGGTCGCCACATCCCTGAAGAATGAGACAGGAAGGAGACATGAAAGGGTTCCAATCATACAGGAGCTTTGCAGGCAGATCGAAAAGTGGTACGAGATATTCAGAAAAGAGGGTTTTGGCCCTATAATTACAGAGTGGGAAAGGCTGTCTATCATGGCAGGAAAATACATAAGGGTCTCATTCCTGAATGATAGAAAAGAGGGTGTGGCCCTTGGGTTAGATACAGACGGAGCCCTGCTTCTGAGACTTCCAACAGGCAGGATAGAGAGGGTAGTAGCAGGGGATGTAACAATGGTAAGGTAATGCGGGGACATGGGGATATGCTGCTTGCAATCGACATAGGAAACACCAGCATCGCATTTGGGGTATATAAAAACAGGGAGCTTTCAGCCCACTTCAGGCTGGGGACCATTAAAGGCCGCGGGGTTGATGAATACGCTGTCTTTCTGACATCACTCCTTGCATCGAAAGGGATTGCCTTTGGCGATATAAAGGCGGTGATAATCTCCTCCGTCGTCCCGCCGGTACTTGAGATAATAAGAGAGGTTTGCAAAGAGAGTCTTGAGATAGACCCCCTCGTAATCGGCGAAAATGTAGATTCTGGAATTCAGGTTCTCTATGACAACCCTAAAGAGGTTGGGGCAGACAGGATCGTCAATGCGGTTGCCGGATATGATAAATATCACCAATCCCTGATAATCATAGACTTTGGAACCGCCACCACTTTTGACTGTGTGTCACAGAATGGCGAATACCTTGGTGGCGTAATTTCTCCTGGTATTGCCATATCAGCAGAGGCCCTGTTTCAAAGGACTTCCAAGCTTCCAAGGGTTGATATATTAAAACCGACAACTGCTATCGGCAAAAACACGATAGCAAGCATGCAGTCAGGCCTCTTCTTCGGATATGTAAGCCTTGTAGAGGGGATGGTCAAGAGAATAGAAATGGAGATGCAATCCTCTCCTCTTGTGATCGCCACCGGAGGCCAGGCAGAACTTATTTCAAATGGAACTGATGTAATTAAGCATGTAGAACCTCATCTAACGTTGGAAGGGTTGAGGTTGATATATGAAAGAAGTCGAAAAACTGATTCGTAGGGGCACATGTCCGAAGAACTTTAGTGGAAAACCAATTTGGTTAGAGACGTTTTTCATGGAGACTGGAACTACTACTCCATTTACTCCAGATCGTGATATGTTACATTTATTGTTTTAAAGTCCCTATTTATTAACGGCTCACGGTCTCTCTCATCCTCCGATTTCCTTCAGCCTAATTTCAATGATATCTCTGACCTTCTGATTCAGATCCTTCCTGGCGGATGGAGAAAGCCCCTCCGTAGGTATCGGCTCGTCAATTACAACCGTTATCCTTCCCGGCCTCTTGGCGAACTCCTTGCGCCTCCAGAAGAGGCCTGCATTGTGGGTTACAGGAACTATAGGCACTCCAGTCTTCAATGCAAGGCTCACGCCTCCTGGATTGAACTCACCCACCTCTCCTGGTGCAACCCTTGTCCCCTCCGGAAAGATGATTATGCTAAAACCCTCTTTCAGCAGCCTGGCCCCCTCGCTGTTTATCTGTTTCAGTGATGTTATCCCCATCTCCCTGTCTATCCCTATATGCCCAAGGACCTTGAGACACCAGCCGAATACAGGGATATAGAAAAGCTCCCTTTTGAGCACCCACATGTAAGGAGGAAAAATGGAGGGGAATATGACCGTCTCCCATGCGCTCTGGTGCTTGGCAAGATAGACGGCCGGGCCTGCCGGAATATTTTCTCCCCCGATAACTTCATAACTTATTCCGCAAAGCAGCCTCAGGTATACCCCGCTCAGCCTGCTCCATAGGCGGCCAAAGAAATAAGATGCCCTGATGCCAAAGGGCCTGACGATGACAATCAATGCAGAGAGGATAACGGTCGTCGGCCAGTGGAGTATATAAAATAAAAGAGAGCGGAGTATGAGCAATTAACTTCCCTTCCTTCAAAGTGATTCGAGCAGATGTCTTATATCACATTATCTTTGCCTTTTCAAAGGCTGCCAAAGCTGGTATCATCCTTGCCATGAAGAAGTTTCTGAAGTTCATCATAGGCCTTGCCCTCCTTCCAGCATGCTACGGATATTCACTCGAGTTCCTGAGGGTCATATCAGCAATGTACAAGAATCCAGGCACTTACTGGGGGATATTTGTCGGGGGAGGAGCGACTTATTTAATGTTCCACATTTTCCTCCCAAAACCACTACTATTGCATATCTTTGGCCATGAACTGACGCATGCCTTCTTCGCAAAGCTGTTTGGCTGGAAGGTCAAGTCTATGAAGGCCTCGGACAGCGGCGGTCACGTAAAGCTCTCAGGCTCCAATTTCATCGTAACCCTGGCTCCTTACTTCTTCCCGCTTTACTCATTCATAGTCCTTCTCGTATACATGGTGACTATCCTGTTTGGTTACGATAAAGGCTTTTACCCTTATTTCCTCTTCCTTACAGGCTTCACCATTGCCCTCCACATCCTCATGACCATTGAATCGTTAAGGACAGACCAGCCCGATATAAAAGAAGGGGGGTTGGTATTTTCTGTCCCTCTTATCTATCTCGGAAACCTGCTGATTATGGTCCTGCTCCTAAGGCTCACGGTCTTCAAAGGCATAAACTATTACGGGTTTCTGAAGATGGGTTGGCTCAGGAGCTGGGAGGTGTGGATGGCCCTGTACCGGGCTGCTGTGGGATGACGTCTCTGCTCCTGGCTAAAGGCTTGCTATCTGCTATTTATTATGAACAATACAATATGATGCCGGAATGAGCTAATATAGCCAGTTTGATGAGAGGTTTAACGGGTTGCCAATGTTTTCATTTTGGCAATTCAGGGCTTATGCTTTTATTTGACTGCTTTGCGGCTTTGCGAGACAGACCTGAGCAGTTACCAGAAATTTCAACTATTTCAACAGGGCGCTTAGAGGACAAGATGAGCTTTTTATAAAATATTACAACATCTTTATCCGCAAAGGTCAGATCTGCGTTCCACTGCTCTGCAAGCCAAATAAATGTAACTTCGGAGAAAAAGCAGACATGGGTCAGATCGTTTTTATAGTGCCAGTGTGAAAATCGCTCTTTATCAATCGCAAGATTTGTCATGATACCGAGTCTGCCTCCCTCCTTCAGGCATCCCCACAACCTTTCTAACTCCATTATTGGATCATGCAGATGCTCCACCACCTCAGTCGCGGTTATAAAATCGTACTGTTTTTCCAGTGCAGAGGGTATGTTCGCATAAAAATAGTCGAAGATTGTCATAAAATGACCTGCCTCTTCAAACATAACAGAGAGCGATGGTTCAGGGCCTGAACCAAAATCCAGGCCACAACTTCCGGGATTTAAACAGTTTTGCATAGGGAGAAATATCCGGCTTAAGAACCGGCGATAGTTAAGATCATGAGGAGAGTTCTGGTGAAGGTCGTATCTGCGCTTTTCATCTGCTGCGGATAAAAACTGAGATGGTGGGACAAACACCAGATTACAGACCTCACAACGCATATAGTTCCGGCGTTCGTCCTGGAAGAAATCAAGCACTTTTTCTGCCTTGCACAATGGACATGGTACGGATAATAGAGTGGTATCTCCTAAGGGCTCAGACGCAAACTTGTGAGCGCTTGCCATAGTCACTTCTTTCCAGATGCTGGATGCTTCATATTCATATACACGCCGCCTTTTTCGAGTTCATAGAGCATTTGGCGAAGCCGCTTTTCTTTCGTCTCTTGTCGTTTGGCTCTGTTTATCCAGCCGACATAGTCGTTCTGTTGATAGGCGGGGCGCTCATTAAAGGCGTCCATCAAGCTTCTCTCCTCCAAGGCATGTCTAACGAAGTCCGGCATTATATGCCGCGGCCGCTTCAAGTTCGAATTGTCAGTACCCATAATTTATTCCACTGGGTCAACGCCTAATGCGGAGCTAAGCCGCCCCCGGCGGGGCCGGTCTTGAGCGCCTGGTTCTCCCGGCGCGTAGCGACCGGGGGCGCTCCGGCTTAGCTCCGCGTTCTCCACGGAGCGAAGCGGAGTGGAGAACGTCGCCGTTCACCCGGCCGAGGAGCGCCGCTCCCGAGGATCGCTGCAGTGCGCAATGCCCACACACAAAAGTCATGGGAAGCCCAGGCTCGCGGGAAGACTGGCTCGGACGGAAGGAAGATGGACGTCTTGAACTTGTACTGAAGCACCTTTGACAGCTTTTCATGCTTGTCTTGTTCGCCGAACCACTCGGGACGGAAATGAACTACAGCATTCCTTAGGCGGATCAGGGCGTCAACGCCCTGTACGGGAGAAATACCAAAGTCAAGTTCACTGCCGGTCCGAATAGCCAGCGCTACGGAGTACTTGCGCAGAATGCTCTGGTTATCGACCAGATCAGCCACTGTGGCTGCCGCGGTTGGATTGAGAACCTGTCCGAGTGCTGAGGCTTCGAAAAACAGTTCATTCGCGTAGCACTCGATGCAGGCAACGGTCAGCGTGGCAACGCCAAGCGAGTTCTGGAATATCTCCTCCCAGAACTCACCGAAGGGTTCCTTGGCGTTCGCCCTTTCAATCTCTCCAACTCGAGCCGCAAGGCGGCAGGCAGCGAACAGATGGTGAATCGCCAAGCCGCGTAGCGGTCGGCGTGGAACGACTCGTTGGATATTTTGCTATTTGCAGTAAGCCTATTCATTGGAGTAGAACTTACTGGTGCTTTTTACCGATTTACCTTGAAAGAGCGTTACAGCCACATCTTCTAGTACCTGATTATTGATGTCCTCTCCCCAGTAAAAGAACTCAATCCAGTATGTTCTCTTTCCGCCTGGATCTAATGCATCCGCCTTGAATGAACAGACGAGACCATTATCCCCGGGCCAACATGGCGTCTTTTTGGTTTCTGAACTTCGGTCTAAGCCATAGGCTGACATCGCTTGCTCGACACTCTGCCATGGCTGGCTGATATGCACGATTGTCAAGACTTTGGAACGTATGCTCCAAATATCAATTGAAGCTTTAGGGTCCAAGCGTAGATGACGCCGTATTTGGTCCTCGGGACTTTGGTCCTTCTGCCCATTACTGATCGTAGGTAGGGCAATCAGCAACATAGTAACTATTAAGACAGTGACTTTCATTTTGCATGGCCTACAACTATATATTTAACAAGTTTTCTCGACTTAAACAAAAAGCAAGCATTAAGTCAAGAAAATAAACATTTATGTTGGCATATAAAAGCATAAACAAATTTAGCACCTAACTTGCTAACAACACAATTTAAGTGATATCAAGAAAATAGGATATGTATTCATATTTAATATCCCTGCTGCGTTGTTCTCAAAATATTCCTTGTCGGTGAATAATACGATAAATGGGGTGTAACCCTTGATACGCCACTGAGTGTATGCTTGAAATTGCTTCATATCGTAAAATAAAGGATTGCATCCGATTTTCCTTTTCTATCCTCCCAAAAAATAATGTCTTGTGCCCTAAGTACGATCATATCCAAAAATAAGAGCGCATTAATCTTCCTTTAATCTTGCCACATATATTATCACTCTCAGATAGAACGATAATAGCTGAACGAAAGGGGGGTGATCTAATGTCAGAGCTACGGGCTATAATTCTGTATGTGTTGTCAATTACAAGTTCAGTAGCAATTTATCTTGTGTCGATAGGAAATTAATCAGTTTTTTGTCAAAGATAATAGCTGGACGAAAGGGGGTGATTTCATGGCACTGCTAATAGGCATAACCGTGTATGTGTTATCAGCTGCAATTTCAGTTGCAATTTATCTTGCTTCGATAAGAAATTAATCGGTTTTTTCGTCAAAGATAATAGTTGGACGAAAGGGGGTGATTTCATGTTAGTACTACTGGGTATAACTATGTATGTGTTGTCAGTTGCAATGAATGTCGCTTCGGTAAGAAATTAAGCGGATATCAGAAAATAACTATCTGATATGGCATGCAAAGCAGAGCGCGCTCCCTTTGTTGTCGAGGCTAAGCATTGCGTCGGGGATTGAGGGTATTAGAGCCCTCTGCTGGGAGAGCTCTTGGTGGTTATCCGGGTCGTAGGGAACGTGGCATGTGGTGCAGCCAATTTTACCGTTTATAAGCTTTATGGTAGGGTTCAGGGAGGAAAGTGGGACGAAAGCCGGGGAAAGTGTGTAATATAAAAAAATGGGGTGATCGCAATGTGGGTTGGGGCACACCATCAGGGTAGCATCATGACAGCTCATACATTCTGCAGATTCGGTGTCCATAACCTGCGCCTGTGAACACTTTGCCGACATGAAGATCATAAATAAGACCTGAAGTATTGCTATTATTACAGACATAATAACACCAAGTGATTTTTTTAAGCATAATGTTGAGTTTGAAACAAAATAAGTATAGCTGCATTTTTAATCCTGTCAAATTATCATTTAAAAATAATGTAAAGAGTTGACCGATAAGGCGAAAATGGGTTTACTTGGGTGAAGCTAAACAGAATCGCCCCCTTTGCCTGAGCGGTCGAAATCAAGGTCTTTCTATGTATGATGGGAGAGCTGAGGAATATAGTTTTCTGATGAATTAAATGCTATAGTTTTAATCGAAAATGATAACGGACTCAACAACCAAACGTTTCCGGCAGGTCTACATAGAGATTACCAATAAGTGCAATCTGACCTGCTCCTTTTGCCCGAGGACCGGACGACCTCCGGCTGACATGGATGCGGCATTATTCGCCAGGATTGTGGAGGAGGTAAAACCGTTGACTGACAAGGTCTACTTCCACGTCATGGGTGAGCCGCTGATGCATCCTGACTTTACGCATTTTATCCAGATATGTGCAGATAAGGCATTGCCGGTGGCAATCACGACTAACGGGACCATGCTAAATAC
>JAENJC010000249.1 GCA_016844545.1 Deltaproteobacteria bacterium
GGCATGGCTATCCCTTCCTCGGGATCTCGACCATCACTGTCATCCCGGGCTTAAGCGTACCGCTTTTGTCCGTGGTCTTTATCTTTATCCCGAAGGTCTTTATGTCCTGCCTCCCTCTGGTAACATCCCTTTGGGTGGCAAAGTCGGCCTCTTTCCCGATCTCGGCCACTGTGCCATTGAAAGTCATTCCAGGCATGCCATCTACATTAATAGCCACCTCGTTCCCTATCTTCACAAAACCTATGAGGGTCTCCTCCATGTCTATCCTCACCCACAGGTCATCCAGGTCCACTATGCTTAGTATGGTTATACCAGGTGAAACCACCTCCCCTGTCTCCATAGCCTTGAGTACGACAGTACCTGAAATAGGTGTTCTTATAACCGTGTCGTCCAGCCTTGCCTCCTGGAAGTTCAAGGCGGCCTCAGCTTCTTTAAGCCTTGCAGTCGCTGACGCAACGAGGCTGCGGGATGAGTTTAACTGGGAGATTGCTGATTCTTTTCTTGCTACAGCGGCTATTATCTTGGCCTCAGCCGCATTGAATGAAGCGGTTGAAGTTTCATACGTCATCATCGCCAAGTCAACTTCTCTGGTTGAGATGAGTTCATTTGTATAGAGAAACTCTGCACTCTGCATCTCCTTTTCAGCTTCCGCCTTCTGGGACTTTGTCCTTTCCATATCGGCATGGGCCGAGTTTATCTCCGCCTCCGCACTTCTTATGTTTGCCTCGGAATTTATTACAGATGCTTCAGCGGACTCGATATCTGCTTTAGCCCTGGTAATGCCAGCCATTGCCTGCTCAACTGATGCTTTTATGTCATTGCTTTCAAGCCTTACAAGGACATGACCGCTGCTGACCCTGTCACCTTCTTTGCAGCAGAATTCCGATATCCTCCCTGAGATCTTGGATGAGAGGTTTACCTCCGTCCCTTCGACAATTCCGGTTGTGACAATCGTTTCGTCCTCTCCATCTTTTCTGGATAGAAAAAGAAAGGCAGTAGTCAAGACTACTAGTGCGATGCCTATTAATATAATCCTTTTTTTCATCGGTCTCACCTGTTATTTAAGATCTGTAATGCGCCTGTCTTATAAGTATATCATCCAAGTCGTATTGCGCTAACCTTTTATACTATAAATGCCATAAACTTGACAAACTAAAATCCTGGGTTAAGTTTAATAAACTGAAAGAGAAAGGGGGTGAGTAATATGAAGAAATTTACTGGATTGTTTATTGTTGCAATTTTTGCATCGTCTCTGGCAATTACCTCAGCATCTGCCGAAATGGGTGCAAAAAAGGGCGCCATGATGAAGAACATGACGGAGCATCACCAGATGATGCAGGATATGATGGGGATGATGAAGGAGACCATGGGGATACTGAAAGAGTTCAACCATACCCCGACAGCGGAGCAGAAAACCAGGCTTGATGAGATGATAAACAAGATGGATGGATTCATGAAGAAGCATGAAGAGATGATGAAGGAGAAACAAGAAAAGATGGAGAAAAAAAGGAACGGATGAAGGAAAATCAAGAGAAGAAGTAGTGATTAAAGTAATGCTACAAAGGTAGGACACTTCTAAGACCAGAAGTGTCCTTTTTTTTATTTATCTACCCCGTATTTTTTCCGTACCTCTTTTATCTTCCCGCAGGTCATCTCGCCTTCTGTGCATGGACCTGAGATACAGCCCGGACCGGCTGTCCTGAATATGGTAGGGGCAACCTCTTGAGCAAGCCTTAGCATCTCCTCCGCCATCCTCCTTATCTCCCACTGTGCCCTGTTGCAGCATCGCTGTCTGAAAAAATGGAGGAGCTCCCTGGCGTTCATCGTGACCATTATCTTTGTTTCAGCCGCGTTTGGCAGTAAAAACCTGGCATCCTCGTTGCTCTTTTCCCCCTTGTCGCCGAGGGCCTCTACGAGCTCGTCGTACCACATCTGCATGTGTTCCATCTTTTCGATGAACCACTCCTTCTTCCCTGCTTCTATAACGCTTGTACCGCTGTGATTGCTGGGAATATGATGCAACCCTGTGTCTGACAAGCTGGTGCGAGCATGCCCTGGATATTCCCTCTATCCCGAAGGTGAAGGATACATGCTCTATAGGGGACATGTGGCCGATCTTTACGAGCTTCTCCACAAAACCTTTCTGGTCTTTGGCCTCTATCTTTTCCTGGAGGTCGCCGATGTTGGCTGATGAGTAGCAAAGCTTTGCAGCTATGGCTACGGCCTCTTCAGGCTCTGGAGTATGACGGAGGAGAATTATTTTTAGTTTGGATTGGGGCATATTAGTTTCAATAATGAGGTTAAGAAATTAAGAGGCTAAGAGGTTGAGCTTAACTTCCCAACCTCTCAGTTTCTCATCTTCTATAGTTAAAATCCTGCTCTCTTCAGTATTTATGGCACCTTGTCCTCAAGCCCTATGGCCATGACATGGACGCCGTCGCATATACCTTTCAGATCTCTTATCTGCCGGGCGGCTATGTCCATGCCGCAGTCAAGGGCCTTTTCTTTTCCGGCGGTCTTGAGTTCGTCAATTAAGTGCTGTGGGACAGTTATCCCTGGAACGTTTGCGTTAAGGAAGTTT
>JAENJC010000012.1 GCA_016844545.1 Deltaproteobacteria bacterium
TGCTAAGGCCGGGTTGGTAACTAAAGGAGTTTATGATAAAGGAACCTGGCGCGTTGTTATGAAGAGGCCGCTTGTAACAGGTGAGAAAGATAAGGATATACAATTTGTCGAAGGAAGGTTTACTCCAGTCGCGTTTGCTGCATGGGATGGCACCAACGGCGAGAAAGGATCGAAGCATACAATGACAACCTGGTACTGGATCCTCCTTAAACCGAAGGCTGGAATGAGTGTTTATTTTATTCCTCTCCTCGTGGCCGGTTTAGTGGTAGGAGCTGAGTTTTTGTGGCTCGCTAGCTCACGTAAGAAGAAAAGTTCTTGATAAGCTATTAGCCTTTTGGTATATTTATAAACAAAGGAGGTGTTTAATGAAGATATCAGTAGGTGTTGTTGTGTCGTTAGGTGCACTGCTTTTATTTGGAGGTGTTGCTTCATCTTCCATCGCCGAAGGGAAAACGAGCCTCTCTATGCAGGCTAAGGAAAAGGCTATAGCGCATCAAGAAAAGGGTTCCACGTTTGATGATGAAGGTAATTTTGCAGCCGCTATAGAGGAGTTTAAGAAGTCCCTTGAATATGACTCTGAAGAGCCTAATACGCTCTTTAATCTCGGGATTGTCTATCTTAAGACAAATAAGCCCTCTGAAGCAGAAGAGGTATTTGAAAAGCTCAGCAAGATTTTACCTAATGATAGCGAGGTGTTCAATTTACTAGGCATAGCTCACAGCGGAGCGGAGAAGAAGCAAGAAGCGATTCAGGCATGGGAAAGGTCTCTTGCCATACAGCCGGACCAGCAGAAAGTAAAAGAGATGATCACGGAGATTAAGACCGTTGCTTCAAGTAGGACTCAATAGGAGTATATACGCGACTGTGTTCTGTTAAGAACAGGAGTATAGGTATTAGCCCTCACTTTATATTGCTAAGTGAGGGCTTTTATTTTTCTAAGAGATTTACCCTCTTAATGTAAATTATAAACGGGGAGGTTCTTGCAACTCGCCCTATCTGTCATTCCCGAAGTGTTTAGTCGGGAATCCATGAGGGTTTCCCTTGGATTCCGGCATAGAGCCTGCCGGAATGACAGACTTTTGCAAGAGGCTTATCTTATCTTTAATGTAAGGAGTAAATCTAATGTCAGATCTGTTAAAGCCGGAAAGAATCCACTGGAAACACTATTTCGCTGGTTTTGGTTTCATAACTATAATCCTTCAGCTTATAACAGGCCTGTATCTGATGTTCTTTTTCGACCCTACCCTGGAGGGCGCCTATAAAAGCATTCAATATATCTCCAATCAGCTCTTCATGGGAAGCCTGAGCAGGAATCTTCACCGTTGGATACCAGCCCTTTTGTTTGTGGCGGTCTTTGTTCATACCGTTCGATGTTTCCTCAGGTGGGACTTCGAGAACAAGAATAAAAGGATATTATGGTTAACTGGAGTACTGCTTCTACTTCCAATCTTTCTGTTTATGGTCACGGGTCTTATCGTGCCATGGGAATGGAAGGGTTACTTCTTTATGGAGATGATCCCCAATTATTTCGAACCAATTCCTTACATAGGGCAGACACTGAAAGACTTTTTCCTTGTTTCATTTACAATTCCAAGATACTACGTCTTTCATGTTGTGCTTCTTCCGCTTATATCTATCATCCTGATAGACTACCACATCCTTGCAAAGCTTAGGAAAAGAGGGATATTCCGTTATCTGCTTAAGCACTCCATTATCTCACTGCCTTTTATAATACTACTCTTTGTCCTTGCCTGGAAGATGGTCATCCCTTCCAATGACCCTATTGATGTGCCTATGCCTTTGGAAGGTCAGTGGGTACCGGCACCTGAATGGTACTTCCTTACGGTTTTGCTGCCCTACATGTACATAAGGAGCGGTATCTGGATACCAATTCTTATGTACATAAGGAGCGGTATCTGGATACCAATTCTTTCCTTTTTCTTACCGTTGGCACTGTTTTTTGGAGTGGCATTTATGCCTTATTATCTCAAAAACACCGTTGTAGATGAGGATGATGAAGAAGAGGGAGAATCAAAACCGAAACGTCAGGTGCATCACAGCAATGCATTGAAAAGATTTTGGCACAATCTGAACAACACCTCCCTTAGGAGGAAGATTATTAACTGGATTATCGTTAGCATTATCACCTTTGTCTTTATTAGCCTTATCACCTGGGGGAATTACAACTCTCCGACACTGGGCTGTAATTCTTGTCATCATTTAGCTAATGGCGCAAGGATGGGTGTACCGCCGCCCTCCTTCAAAGACAGGGCAAGTCTCCCTCATCTTAGCGAAAACGACTGGATGATGAAGCACTGGTATTATCCGACTGAGGTTTGGTAGGAAGGTACAACGCCCCCTCGTTCCCCCTCTTTACTAAAGAGGGGGATGAGGGAGTTAAAAAATTGAGGAGATTGCAATGCTTAAAAGAACTACGCTCTTTTTATTGATGGTCGTCTGTATCTCTTCCATCATAGCCTGCGGCGGCGGGACATCCAAGGCCAGGCAGGCGCTTGAGCAGTATATAGAAGCCCTGAAAAAGAGTGACTTCCAGACTCTTTATGAATTGAACTCGGTTACACAGAGAAAGGTTGCACTTATATCTAGAGGGGCAGAGGCTGACAGAGAAACCAATCTTAAAAACAATCTTGAGGAATACAAAACCTTGTTTAATTCCATTCAAGGAAACGAGGTTAGCCATGCAGTATGGGCAGAGAAGTTTCTGTTCCCAGGTGATTCAAGCTATTCTATTACAAGCGTAATCGTTGAAAATGATACAGAGAGCAAGACAGCTGCATTTAGAAACAGGATGGTAGCCAAGGCAGTAGTAAAGGTCAGTTATCCGAACAGGGACACAGCCCCGATATATGAAGAGAAACGAATTAAAGAGGCCACCTATGTGGCAGTCCTGATAAGCGGAGAGGACGTAGTGAGGGGAATTCAGAGTAAAAATATAGTAAGCGACTGGCTGTTCAAGAACATAAACATAAAAGAGGATGGTATAACTTACTGGCCGGCATCGTAGCACCGATTCGCATTCAACTAAAGACCTTTGAATGCTCAGGTATAATACCCCTCCGGGTATAAATACCAAGTAAGCTTTCATTAATCTTAAAAGTAGATATTTGAAAGCAACTTGGTATAAGCCTTATTTACCCTTTAAGGTTCCAACTACAAACAGGGCTACACCAACCGCCAAAATCATTGGATAAAATAAATCAATAGAAAATCCTCCCCTCCAGCTAAGCATCAGGTTTAGGCTGGAAAGAAGGACCAGCGACATGCCGAAGACCTTAAGGCCGACACCTTTTTTTCCCTTGATTTCTTCTTCCATAATAAACCTTTAACCTAAAT
Organism: Deltaproteobacteria bacterium; assembly: GCA_016844545.1. Lineage (GTDB taxonomy): Bacteria > Desulfobacterota > JAENJC01 > JAENJC01 > JAENJC01 > JAENJC01. The sequence continues at coordinate 3,355 of JAENJC010000012.1, forward strand.
ACGGCAGTTGGACGCAGATGAACGCTGAAAAAACAGATAAAATCATTGACATCCCTTCTTTAAATACTTCACCCAAAAGGTTAAATGCCTGCTTTTAGTAACTTATTAAAAAATCTGTATAAATCTGCGCAGATCAGCGTCCAAATGCTTTTTTTAGGATGAAAGGCTTTTTTGAAATTATTGAAGCAGGTATTTGACGGGGTTAACAGGGAAGGGGCTTAACCTGGATTAAGTGATGGGAGCGAACCCCTCTGAAAGCTCTTCCATAAGCTCAGCAACTGATACCAGCTTGCTGCTCTTGGGTGCATTGGTTCCGGCAAAGAAAAGACCGTTTTTAATATCGCCGGTTACAGCATTCTTGAGGGCCAGGGCTATGCAGAAGTCCTCCCCCATATCCCTTTTGGCGCATACCTTGAGGCAGTTGGCCATGCAACCTTTGCCTTTGGCCTTTTTTCCAGACTTCATGAATGCGGTGTTTATGGCCCGGCCCGGCAATCCCACCGGGCTGTGGACTATAGCCAGGTCTTCATCACCGGCAGATATGTATATCTCCTTAAACTTTATGTCCGCATCGCACTCATATGTGCATACAAACCGTGAGGCCATCTGAACGCCGGATGCCCCAAGGGCCATTACCTCTCTTATGTCTTCAGCATCCCATATCCCGCCAGCGGCGATTATAGGGATATTCCCGAAGGGCCTCACTGCCTCGACCAAACCGGGTATAACCGCTGGATAATCGTATTTGGGGTGCTCCAGTTCATCATGGGAGGCACCAAGGTGTCCGCCTGCATACTTAGGATGCTCATAAATTATGGCATCGGGTATACGGCTGTGGCTCCTCTCCCACTTCTTAATGATCACCTGGGCTGCCTTGACTGAAGAGACTATGGGAACAAGGGCGACATCAGGGTACCCTTTGGTCAAAGCCGGAAGGGATGTGGGAAGGCCTGCGCCGGATATGATCATGTCTGCGCCATTTTCAACAGAAACCCTTACCATGTCTTCGTAATCTGCTATGGCTACCATGCAGTTTACGCCTATAACGCCATAGCCAGCTATCTCCCTGGCCTTTCTCACCTCGTCCCTGAGGGCCAGCTTGTTTGCCTCATAATAGTCAGATTTCTTTTTGAAATAAGGAGAGATAAGCCCAAGGGCGACAGAGGCGATAACTCCTACCCCTCCGTTTTTTGCAACTGCGCCGGCAAGGCCTGACCTGGAAACCCCGATACCCATACCGCCCTGTATTATGGGGATCCGTATCTTCTTTTTACCTATGGTCAGTCCGAGGGATTCCAATAAACTCTCCTGCTTATACCCATCCTGGTATAAATACAAGTAAGCTTTCATTAATCTTAAAAGTAGATATTTGAAAGCAACTTGGTATTAATCCTTTACTAATCTGAGGTGTCTGTTTTCCTTTTGCGCCTCTTCCTCTCTCTTTTCCCTATCAATACCTTCACGTTTGCAATAAAAGGCCTTGCGGTCACCTTCAACAGCATTCACAACATGCCACGGGATGAAGGCATCGTAATGGAAGCGGTTTATTGAAAGTCCCGCTTCTATCCCCTCGTCTGTCAATCTCAGATAGGGGGTCGCCTTCCCTCCAAGGATCATCCTCTGCGTTCCCTCAAGTGGAAGGTCAAGCATGTCCGCATTTACCACAGCAAAGAATGAACCCTCCTCATCGAGGATGCACTCCGCCACGCTCTTGAGAAGCTTGTTAGTCTTGTCCATCACTTAATATACTTGTTTACATAATGCTGCTGTCCTATGGAAAGGACGTTGTTAATCAGCCAATAAAGCACGAGGCCGGAAGAGAAATTCAGGAACATAAAGGTGAATATCACAGGCATCAGCATCATTACCTTCTGCTGCATAGGGTCCGCAGTCGCTGAAGGGGTCATCTTCTGCTGTATAAACATGGTAGCTCCCATGATGACCGGCGTAACATAGTATGGGTCCTTTGCAGAAAGGTCAGTAATCCAGAGAATGAACGGTGCGTGCCTGAGTTCCACCGCGCCGCCAACTACAGCATACAGGGCAAAAAATACAGGTATCTGAAGTATCATGGGGAGACAACCTCCAAGGGGGTTTACCTTGTGCCTCTTGTACAGATCCATGACCTCCTTGTTCAGCCTCTCCTTGTCGTCCTTATATTTCTCCCTGATCTGTTCCATCAACGGGGCGACCTTCTGCATGTCTTTCATCGACTTGTAGCTCTTCTGGGATAAGGGCCAAAATAGAATCTTTATTAGAACCGTCAGCAGAATTACCACCACCCCATAGTTCGGAATTACCTCATACATCCATTTGAAGCTGAGGAGCATGGGGTATGCAATAAGGTCAAAAAAACCAAGGTCAATGGCCCTCTCCAGTTTCGACCCTGCCGCCTTAAGTATGCCTACTTCCTTTGGGCCGAAGTATAGCCCATATTCCATCACTTTTGTCTCGCCCGGCTTGATCTGCAAGGACCTAAAGACCAGGCTGGCCTCAAATAGCTCCTCACCGACCTTTTTGGAATAGACCTCCGCATCGCCCCCACTCGTAGGCATTACAGCGGTAATAAAATACTTGTCTCCCAGATAGGCCCATTCTATCTCCCCGGAACCGGCCTTCTCGTCCTTTATCTTATCTGCATGTATCCTCTTTAAGTCTTTACCCGAAAGAAAGGCCATCTCATGAAAGAGCTCACCCCGGTCCGCTACCTTGGAAATCATAGACATTGAAAGGGCGGGTCTCTCCGTTATCACTGAAGAGCCGGTGTTTTCATATGACACATTTAGACCAGCCTTGTAGCTGTTCTCTGTAAATGTAAAGGTTTTTCTGACCTTCGTCCCGTCAGGCCTCATGGCGGTGAATGTTATGCTGCCTGCACCGTTTAGGGACTCCTTGTCTGAGACATAGATTAGATTGTCAGGGGACTGGCTTCCATTCTCAGTAGATACAAGTTCAAGCTGCCTCTTTCCAGGCGGAACCAGTTCTACCGAAACTATTCCATTGGCCTTGTCCTTATATCTCTTCAGCGTCCAGCTCTTAACGGAGGCGCTTTTTGTGTTTAAAACCGCCCTTATGGTATCCGTTTCAACAATGATGTCCTTCCCAGCCAATCCCTCGCCCTGAGGGAGAGAGGGATGCATGGCCCCCTCCGCCTTCGGGTGCTCTAAAGCAGGTGTCTTCGCACCTGCAGGCTCTGCTGTCTTTTCCTGGGTTCCTGAAATGGATGCAGCTTTTTCCGCAACTATCGGCTCTTTGGGGGCAAAGATGTACTGGTATCCTAATAAAACAAGCAAAGACAAAACAACGGCTAAGACAGCCCTTTTTTCCATTTATTCACTTCCTCCAAAACACCTGAACACAATAACACACTCTATTTTTTCTCAACTCTGCAATGTTGTAATTTAATACTGGCATAATACCAAGTAAGCTTTCAATAATCGATACTTTAAATGTTTAAAAGCAACTTGGTATAATCTTGCACCAAACAAACTATTTAACAGGGTCATAACCGCCTGGATGAAACGGGTGGCACCTGAGTATCCTCTTTGCAGCAAGGAACAACCCCTTTACAATGCCGTATTTCTCTAAGCTCCCTATAGAGTAGTTTGAACATGTTGGATGAAACCGGCAGGATGGTTGTTTCATCGGCGAGATGAAGCGCTGATAAGCCTTTATGGCAGAGACAAGAATATGGGTCATTCAACCTCTCTTCTCTTCAGCATCACCTGATTGGAGCTTGAAAGCCGGGACAAGGATCTTTTCCAGTTCCCTGGAGGCCTCTGCAAAGCCTTTACCTGCAGCCTCCCTCTTTGCTATAACAACTATATCTATACCCTTCTCGATCCTGGACTTGTTGAGTCGAAAAAACTCCCTTACAATCCTCTTGACCCTGTTCCGCCTTATTGCGCCTCCGACCTTTCTGCTAGCCGTAATCCCTATCCTCGAAAAAGCCAGGTTGTTGGGCTTAAGGAAAACGATAAAACTCCTTGTAAGAAGCTTCTTACCATCTTCGGTAACATTAAGAAATTGGACCCTTTTAAGGAGTCTCTCCTCTTTTGTAAACGAAAATTTTTTAGGTGCAGATGCCAAATCCGTGGGAAGCGCGTTAGACAGGAACCCGCCCTAAACAGACAGGGACTTGCGCCCCTTGGCTCTTCTTCTCTTCAGCACAAGACGGCCGTTCTTGGTGCTCATCCTCTCGAGGAAGCCGTGAGTCCTCTTCCTTCTCAGGTTATTCGGTTGAAATGTCCTCTTCATGGCAAAACTCCTTTTGAAATTAAAACCGCTATATTAAGCAAAAGCTAAAGATATGTCAAGTTATATGTCCAGATTCGTTACATTCAGGGCGTTCTCTTCTATAAATCTGCGCCTTGGCTCCACCTGATCGCCCATAAGCACAGTGAACATGCCGTCTGCTGCAATTGCGTCTTCTATTGTAACCTTTAAAAGATGCCTTTTTTCAGGATTCATGGTTGTCTCCCATAACTGCTCTGGATTCATCTCTCCAAGTCCTTTGTAGCGCTGTATGTATAACCCCTTTTTACCAAAATCCTCCACAGCTGCTACCAGCGACCTCAAGTTCTCAAGCTTTGCAACTACACTACCGTCTATTTCCAGTGTGTATGGAGGTTTGCCTAACGTACTGAACCCCTGAGACAGACCCTTTAATTCAAGAAATTCCGGTGATGAAATAAGGTTTGTATCTATTACCGTGTCTGTGAGTAACCCGCTCCTCTTTGCAGTTGCCGTAATCCTGAATGCATTGTGTTCGGTGTCGCCGTCAATGGATAGCTCCAGAGAGGTAAGGTCCGGAAATTCCTTCGCAGCAAACTCTTTTAACCCCCCCAGCATTCCCTCTAAGGATCCCTTGTCCCGTAATGACTCCTCACTAAGCCCTTCCATAACGACAGCTGAGGCTATAACACCTTTCTCCACCCTTCTGTTTTCGAATTTTGACAGTAGGTCAAAGAACCTGTTAATACCCTTTACTATAGAGGCAAGGCCACTCCCGCCGACTGAGACCTTCCCAGTCTTAAGGTTTATCTTATCAGTTGCAAGTTCAAGGAGGTGTTCCTTGAGAAGGAGTTCATCTTTTATATACTTCTCCTCTTTTCCCTTCTTTACCCTGTAGAGAGGCGGTTGAGCAATGTATAAGTGACCGTTTTCAATAATAGCAGGCATCTGCCTGTAAAAGAAGGTAAGAAGAAGGGTCCTTATGTGCGCTCCGTCCACGTCGGCGTCGGTCATTATTATGATGGTATGGTAGCGCAGCTTTGCTACATCGAAATCTTCCTTACCTATGCTGGTTCCCATAGCCGTTATAAGGGTACGTATCTCCTGACTCGAGAGCATCTTGTCGAATCTGGCCTTCTCAACATTCAGTATCTTTCCCTTCAGCGGAAGGATCGCCTGACTCTTCCTTTCCCTCCCCTGCTTGGCAGAGCCGCCTGCTGAATCCCCCTCAACCAGGTATAACTCGCTCTTTGCAGGGTCCCTCTCCTGGCAGTCCGCAAGCTTTCCAGGAAGCGAGCAGCCGTCAAGCGCACCCTTCCTCCTTGTAAGCTCCTTCGCCTTCCTTGCAGCCTCTCTTGCCCTTGCTGCATCAACTGCCTTCTCTACTATCTTCTTAGCTACAGTCGGGTTCTCCTCAAGAAACATGGCAAGCCTTTCATTTACAAGGCTCTCCACATACCCCTTCACCTCGCTGTTGCCGAGCTTCATCTTTGTCTGACCCTCAAACTGGGGGTTCGGGATCTTCACGCTGATAACAACAGTAAGCCCCTCACGAATATCGTCACCCTCAAGGTTCTCCTTAAGCCCTTTCAACAGGTTGTTTGCAGTTATGTAGCTGTTTACTGTCCTTGTTAAAGCGGACTTGAACCCTATAAGATGGGTGCCGCCCTCATATGTATTAATATTATTGGCAAACGTATATGTGTTTTCACTGTATGAGTCGTTGTACTGCATGGCTACTTCTATGTGAACCGTGTCCCTGTCGCCCTCAATGTATATGGGGTCGTGCAGAGGCACCTTGTTCTTGTTGAGGTGTTCCACAAACGACACAATCCCGCCCTTATATTCAAATTCATTTTTCTTTCCGCTCCTCTCGTCCTCTATGATAATAAGAAGCCCCTTGTTCAGGAATGAAAGCTCCCTTAATCTCTGGGAAAGGATATCAAAACTGTATTCAGTCGTTTCAAATATCTGGACATCCGGTTTAAACCTTATCTTTGTCCCCTTTCTCTTTGTCTCTCCGGTTACAACGAGCTGTGTTACGGGATTTCCTCTCTCATACTTCTGGTGATATACCTTTCCATCCCTGAATATCTCCAGGTCTAAGTGCTCTGAAAGGGCGTTTACAACAGATGCCCCGACGCCATGAAGACCGCCTGACACTTTATAGGCGCTGTTTTCAAACTTCCCGCCTGCATGAAGTACAGTCATCACTACCTCTGCAGCCGATTTATTTTCACCCTTGTGCCAGTCAACAGGGATGCCGCGTCCATTGTCTTCAACAGTTACTGAACCGTCAACATGAATTATGACGTCCACTCTTGTACAGTGACCAGCCAGGGCCTCGTCCACACTATTGTCAACTATCTCATAGACCAGGTGATGAAGTCCTCCCGGCCCTGTGCTGCCTATATACATTGCAGGCCTCTTCCTTACAGCTTCAAGACCCTCAAGCACCTTTATCTGCTCTGCACCATATTCACTCTCTTCTGCCTTATTATTTACCATTTATAACCTCATTGGCATAACTATTGAGATATGCTCTCCACCATCTTTCAAACCGCCTATCTTAACAGGACCAAACTCATCGTTTATCTCTATCTTGACGGTCTCCTCATTAATACTGTTAAGGGTTTCTATCAGATAACGTGCATTAAACCCTATAACTATCTCTTCACCGGAAAATTCAGCATCTATACTCTCGGATGCCTCTCCTATATCAGGATTTGCTGTGAAAACGTCTAATTGTCCCTTTGTGACCGAAACCTTAACACCTCTTGATTTCTCACTAGAGAGGACTGCTACCCTCCTTAACGCCTTTATCAAAAGCTCCCTGTTTACCTTTACCTCCCTTTCTCCTTTTGCAGGTATAACCTGCTTATAGTCAGGGAAATCACCCTCTATCATCCTTATTGCAAGTAATGTATTTCCAACCTTAAATACCCCGTTATTATCCGTAATATTCACCATTAAATCATCGCTGCTTCCATCTATAAGCTTTTTAAGTTCTCCAGCCCCTTTCCTTGGTATTATCACTCCTTTTCCTATCTCCACATCCTTTAAAGAAGGGTCTTTATAGGTCATTAATGACAGTCTGTGCCCATCAGTCGCAACCATCTTTAACTCTTCATATTTCTTTTCTATAAAAATACCGTTCAGTGTATACCTTATCTCATCTGTTGATACTGCATATATAGTTTTTTCTATCATCCTGCTTATAACCTTGGATGATAAACAGAAGAAAAGCCTATCCTCGTAAGATGGAAAAGATGGATACTCTTCCGCAGGTAGACCAACTATATTAAACACAGCCTTTCCTGAACGTACTTCAAGGTGATTTCCTTCCTTTTTTAACAACTTTAATTCACCTGCCTCCATCTCTTTTACCATCTCAAACAGCTTTTTGCCAGGTACCGTCAGGCTACCGTCTTTTATTACATTTGCCGGATATACTGTATCAACCCCAATCTCAAGGTCTGTAGCCTTTATCCTGAGATTATCGTTCCTTGTCTCCAGAAGTACATTCGATAATATTGGCATAGTGCTTCTCTTTTCCACCATGCTCTGGGTCTTAAGTAAACCGTTGTAGAGATCATCTCTTTTTATTGTCAGCTCCATACTTATTACTCCTTATATATAAAGATATATTTATAAAGTACTTATAATAATGCCTGTGAAAATGTTTATAACATAGTTAACCATCTAATAATATTATTACTTCTCTGTTATATTTTATATATCTATTACTGTTGACAACCTTATATATCTTGTTGGTTAATAGATATTAATTTAAAACCTACTTTCCATCCTCACTAATTACCCAGCTTTATAGACAAGGTATCAACAGCGTTCTTTATTAAATGATTTGTAATTATCTCCTTCTCCATCTTTTTTACTGCGTACATTACAGTGGAGTGGTCTTTGTTGCCAAAATCCCTTCCTATCTGGGGATACGAGTCTTTTGTTAGTGTCCTGCAAAGATACATTGCAACCTGTCTTGGTATAGCTATAGTCTTTAATTTTCTCTGAGATTTCAGGTCAGATACCTTAATATTATAAAACCCTGCTACAGCCTTTTGTATATCTTCTATAGTAAGTATCCTATTTTCCTCATTTATCTTTAATACATCCTTTACCATACCCATGGTTATCTCTTGGCCGGTAAGAGAGGAGAATGCAAGAATGTTTGTAAGGGCACCCTCTAATTCCCTTATGTTTGACTTAAAATTAGTGGCTATAAAAAACGCAACATCGTTAGGGATGTTAAAGGAGTTTAATTCTGCCTTGTTTTTTAGAATTGCGACCCTCAATTCAAGATCAGGTGGCTGAATATCTACTGTTAGGCCCCACTCAAAACGAGATCTGAGTCTCTCATCCAGCTTTTGTATGTCTTTTGGGAAGCTGTCACTCGTCATTACTATCTGTTTATGAGATTCAAAGAGGGTGTTAAATATATGGAAAAACTCCTCCTGGGTCCTTTCTTTACCTGCTATAAACTGTATATCATCTATTAAAAGTACATCAGCAACCCTGTATTTGGCCTTAAATTCATCTGCCTTATTAAACCTCATTGCAGTTACAAACTCATCCGTGAACCTCTCTGAGGAGACATAAATAACCTTTGACCTGCTTTTTTTTGAAAGGGCATGATGACCGATAGCACAAAGAAGATGTGTCTTACCAAGCCCAACCCCGCCGTATATAAAAAGGGGGTTGTAGGTCTTACCAGGGTTGTTGCCTACAGCAAAGGAAGCGGCCCTTGCAAACTGATTTGAGGATCCTGCCACGAAACTTTCAAAGGTGTACTTATTGTCGAAGAAGGTTGCGCCCTTTGGCATTTCCTGTTGGACAATCTTCTTTTCGTCCTCTTTTCCGGTCTGTTCAGTCATACTGGACCTAATATATCTTCCACTTTCCTTCTTTACCTTAAAGGTAACTGAAAACTCCTTTTTGCTCACCTCTTTCAGGGTGTCGGCTATAAGTCCGCTATAGTTGTCGTATAACCAGTCCTGAAAGAACTTATTCGGGACCTCTATCTCAATTCTCCCCTCATCAATTGAAATGAGTTTCAAAGGTTTGATCCAGGTGTCGAAGTTGTGATTATTTACCTTTCCCTTTATCAGAGAGAGGCTCTTTTCCCAAATATGATCCATAACCCAGCCATAGTTATACACAACGTTGTAAACATCTGTGGATAACTGAAAAAAGTGAACAATATTAAATAGTTAGTATATAATTAACGACTTGTAACTATAGCAGAAAGGAATGACTGTTTGCAAGTATTATTTATTACACAAGCTAACTATAGCGGTACCGCAACCCTTTCCACAATGTCATTTATGACTACTTCTGCGTCCTCTCTGTCGGACTCCAGTCTGGAGCTTAACATTACTCTGTGAGAAAGGATAGGAAATACCATTTCTTTGATGTCATCAGGGATGCAGTAGTCCCTCCCGTCTGCCATAGCCTTGGCCTGTGCTGCTCTGTAAAGGTGTATCGCCCCCCGAGTGCTTACCCCAAGGGCAAGGAGTTCGGAGGTACGGGTAGCGCCGACAATCTTTAATATGTAATCAGCCAGGGAGCGTTCCATGCGGACTTTTTCGGAAAAGGCTTGCAACTCAAGCACCTCGTCCGATGAGACCACCGGCAAGAGGTCTTCTACCCTGTTTCCTCCCTGTGATGTCAGGATTTCTATCTCATGGGCCTCGGAGGGGTAACCTATCTTAATCCTCATCATAAACCTGTCGAGCTGTGACTCAGGCAATGGAAAGGTTCCGTGGTACTCAAGGGGATTCTGTGTAGCAAGGACCATAAAAGGCAGGGGTAAAGGGTAGGTCCTGTTTTCTACGGATACCTGAAAATCGTTCATTGCCTCCAGGAGGCAGCTTTGAGTCTTGGGAGTGGTCCTGTTTATCTCGTCCGCCAGGATTATGTTGGAGAATATAGGGCCCTGGTTAAACTCAAACTCGTGGCTTGACTGGTTGTATATGGAGACCCCTATTATGTCGGAAGGAAGGAGGTCGCTGGTAAACTGGATCCTTTGAAAGGCGCATCCAAGAGACTTTGCAAGGGCGTGGGCAAGGGTCGTTTTCCCGACTCCGGGCACATCCTCTATAAGCAAGTGTCCCCTGGCAAGGAGGGCTATCACAGCCATCCTAATTACCTCAGGTTTGCCTTTTACAACAGTTCCGATATTTGCCTCAAGCGCCCTTATTTTTTGGGTCTCATTATTCATCTCCGGGAGTCTATCAAAAGGATGAGATTGAGTCAAAGATTTAAAATACTTTTTTATTGTAATAAATCATGATAGATTCATGACGATATTAACCGATAAGTAGGAGGAGATATGATCTCTAAGGTCTTATCAAGTGCTGTTCTCGGTATTGATGCCTATCTGGTAGGTGTGGAGGTTGACATTTCTCCTGGTCTTCCAGCCTTTTCCACAGTGGGGCTTCCAGATGGCGCTGTAAAGGAAAGCAAGGACCGGGTCAAGTCTGCCATAAAGAACGGAGGTTACTCATTTCCAGAGAGAAGGATCACTGTAAATCTTGCCCCTGCTGATATAAAAAAGGAGGGTTCATCTTATGACCTGCCGATAGCCATCGGCATCCTGTCTGCTATCGGTGTTGTCAAGAAGGACAAGCTTTCGGACTACGCCATACTGGGAGAGCTTTCCCTGGACAGCAGGGTCAGGCCTATCAGAGGCGCACTGCCGACAGCCATTGGCGTTAAGAGGTCAGGGTTAAAGGGGCTGATCATCCCATCTGAAAATTCAAAGGAGGCCGCTGTTGTTCCAGGAATAAAGACCTTCCTCAAATAGTCGCTTTTCTTAATGGGGAGATAGAGATAGAGGCCGTAAATGTCGATCTGAAAAGTGTCTTTAAGACATATTCCCAGTATCAGGAAGACTTTACGGATGTAAAGGGTCAGGAACATGTGAAGAGGGCGCTGGAGATAGCTGCGGCAGGAGGCCATAACATCCTCATGCTGGGGCCGCCCGGTTCGGGAAAGACCAT
>JAENJC010000250.1:0-1951 GCA_016844545.1 Deltaproteobacteria bacterium
AGGGCTATCATAAGCAACATCCGGGACGTCACTGAAAACCTGAACAGGGCCTTTGCAGACAACCACCTGGGGAGGACAATTCAGAACTTTGAGGCATTCAGTCAGGACATGAAAGATATGTCCAGCCAGAACAGGGAGGCTCTTAATCAGACGGTAGCAAACCTGGAGGAATTTTCCAGGGTTCTCCGGGAGAGGACCCCTGAGATATCTGAGAGCCTGAGGGTAGCGGCAGACAACCTCTCCGAGATCCTCAAAGAGAACAGGGGCAACCTTAAAGATACGGTGGAGAACATAAAGCTCGCATCAGGCAAGCTCCAGGATACCCTGGATTCCATCACCAATATATCTAAGAAGATAGATAAGGGTGAAGGGACCATAGGGAAGCTAATAAATGATGATACAACGTACGAGAAACTCAACAGTACCCTTACCGGCCTCGATAACTACTTCGCCAAAGTACAGTCGTTCAAGTTCTTTATAGACTACAGAGGGGAGTATCTGACGGAAAGGCAGGAAACCAAGAGCTATCTGAATCTGAGGATCCAGCCGACGCCTGATAAATATTACCTCCTTGGAATAGTGTCCGATCCTGACGGTTACAGGACGACCTCAGATACTCTGACTACTACAGCCCCCGGAGGCACAGTCGCTACCCATGAGGAGAGGACAACAGACGACAGGCTTAAGATCAATGCCCAGATAGCAAAGAGGTACTATGACTTTGCTGTGAGGGGCGGAATACTTGAATCAACCGGAGGGGCCGGAGCGGACTACTATTTCTTCAAGGACAAGTTAAAGGTCTCTTTTGAAGCCTGGGATTTCAACAGGAAGCCTACCCCGCACCTCAAGGCATCGGCCAGTTACGACTTTTTCAAGCACCTCTTTCTCGTTGCGGGCGGTGACGACCTTTCCAGTGTAGAGAGGCGCTCATTCTTCGCAGGAGGCGGCATAAAGTTTGAGGATGACGATCTGAAGTATATAATAACCAGTGTACCAAAGGGGAATTAATGCCAAGTTGCTTTCAGACACATTGTTATTGCTAATATGAAAGCTTACTTGGCATTGTACCCGGACGACAATTAGTATTATATTGAATGCTAAAGGGTGTAAGGAGGTTTTATGTCAGTTATCTTTTCAGGTAAGGAAGTGCTGGAGATTGCCATCCAGATCGAAAAAAACGGCTACACATTCTATTCTCAGGCAGCGAAGAAGGTTACAGACAAAACAGCCAGGGAGCTTATTGAATGGCTGGCCCAAGAGGAAAAGACCCATATAGGCAGGTTTGAAGATATTCTTTCTTCTTTCAACCCTGAAGAACTCGATATAAGTCCAGCGGAATTTGAGGAATATTCCCTTTACCTGAAGGCCCTTGCAAATGCCCGGGTATTTACCACGGAGCTTAAGGCCAGGGAAGCAGCCATGTCGATAAAAAGCGGAATGGATGCCATAGACATGGCGATCGGCTTTGAGAAAGACTCCCTGCTCTTCCTTCACGGGATAAAGATGATGGTAAAAGGGACTGATGCGCTGGCGGTAGAGGAGCTCCAGAGGGAAGAGATGCTGCATCTTAAGAAGCTTGTTGAACTTAAAGGATAAACAATGCTTAATAATATTTCTGAGTCGTCCATTATTCACATACATCTGCACAAAGCTTTTTTAAGGAGGAAACTGTGGCTGTTATAAAAAGGGCGCTTATAAGCCTTTCTGACAAGAAAGGGATAATAGAATTTGCGAAAGGACTCTCTATACTTGGTGTGGAGATACTCTCCACTGGCGGGACTGCAAAGCTCCTCAGCGAAAACGTGGTAAAGGTCACAGAGGTATCGGACTACACCGGGTTCCCTGAGATGATGGACGGTAGGCTAAAGACACTGCACCCGAAGGTCCACGGCGGTCTCCTTGGTATGAGGGACAACCCTGAGCACGTCAAATCAATGGATGAGCATGGGAT
>JAENJC010000250.1:2002-4385 GCA_016844545.1 Deltaproteobacteria bacterium
ATAGACATGGTGGTTGTAAACCTCTATCCCTTTGAGGCGACAATAGCAAAGGGTTGCTCCTTTGAGGAGGCGATAGAGAATATTGATATAGGCGGGCCGACGATGCTTCGCTCTGCTGCCAAGAACCACAGGGATGTGGCTGTTCTTACCGACCCTGATGACTACACAGCAGTCCTTGATGAACTCAAAAAGAACGCCGGAGGCCTCTCGCCTGAGACCCACTTCAGACTGGCAAAGAAGGTGTTTGAACTGACTGCAAGGTATGACGGGGCCATCGCCAACTATCTTGGCATTCTTGAGGAAAAGAAGCCTGTTAAAAAGTTCCCGGAAACCCTGACTCTGCAATATATCAAAGGGCAGGACCTAAGGTACGGGGAAAACCCTCATCAGGGAGCGGTCTTTTACGTGGAGAGGAATATAAGGGAGGCGTGCGTCTCCAATGCGGTACAGCTTCACGGCAAAGAGCTTTCATTCAATAACATACTTGATCTGGACGCTGCATTTGAGACGGTAAAGGAGTTCCATGAGATCGCCGCTGTTATAATAAAGCACACAAATCCAGATAACATCTACATTTATGGAGGCAGTGATAGCGCCAGGATACACTCCTGAGGCGCTGGAGGTGTTAAAGGGAAATAAAAATCTGAGACTCTTGCAGACCCCGATCCTTGCCAAATACCTTCCTGGTGGACTTGATATGAAAAAGGTGGGTGGCGGACTTCTGGTCCAGGACAGGGACATGATAGAGCTTGATGAGAAGGAATTAAAGATAGTGACAAAAAGAAGGCCTACAGCAGAGGAGATGCGGGCCCTCACCTTCGCATGGAAGGTCTGCAAGCATGTGAAGTCCAATGCTATCATTTACGCTCTAAAGGACAGGACTGTCGGTATCGGCGCAGGGCAGATGTCAAGGGTTGACTCCTCCAAGATTGCGGCCATCAAGGCCCATGGGAATCTTAAGGGAACAGTTGCTGCATCCGACGCATTCTTCCCGTTCAGGGACGGTGTCGATACGGTGGCCGAGGCCGGAGCAACCGCCATCATCCAGCCCGGCGGGTCTCTCCGCGACAACGAAGTGGTCGAGGCGGCGAACGAGCACGGATTGGCTATGGTATTTACAGGGATGAGGCATTTCAGACATTAAAAAGCAGTGGTCAGCAGTCAGTGATCAGTGGTCAGTTATTTGCAGGCCACAAGCCACCGACCACCGGCCACTCAGAAAGGTTGTTTTTATGAAGGTTTTAGTTGTCGGTTCAGGCGGGCGTGAACATGCCCTTATCTGGAAAATATCTAAAAGTTCACGGCTTACGGCTCACGGTTCACGGATTTTTTGTGCTCCGGGGAATGCCGGGATATCAAAGATTGCCGAATGTGTCGACATTAAAGCTGACGACATTCCGAGGCTCCTCTCTTTTGCCCAAAAGGAGCAGATAGACCTCACAGTGGTAGGACCTGAGGGTCCCCTTACCCTTGGGATCGTGGACGATTTTGAGAAGGCCGGGCTAAGGATATTCGGGGCAAGCAAAAGGGCCGCAGAGATAGAGTGGAGCAAGGCCTTTTCCAAGGCCCTCATGAAAAAATACGGCATACCTACCGCTGAATACAAAGTGTTCACCGATAGAGAGAAGGCCGTCTCTTATCTGAAAGAGAGGGGAGTGCCTATTGTAGTCAAGGCATCAGGCCTCGCGGCCGGGAAAGGAGTGATCGTTGCCACGACACTGAATGAGGCCGTTTCTGCCGTTGACCTGATAATGAGGGACAAGGCCTTCGGCCCAGCTGGCGACGAGTTGATCATAGAGGAGTTTCTTGAAGGTGAGGAGGTTTCATTACTGGCTTTTACGGACGGGAAGACTATTCTGCCTATGCCCTCTGCCCAGGATCACAAAAGGATCTATGACAACGATGAGGGACCGAATACAGGAGGGATGGGAGTTTACTCCCCCGCGCCGGTCTTGACCGAAGCGCTCCTGGATACGGTAATGAAGGAGATCATGATACCTACTGTAAAGGGAATGGTATCTGAAGGACGGCCATACAAGGGCGTTCTCTATACAGGGCTGATGATAACCCCAAGAGGGCCGAAGGTACTGGAATTCAATGCAAGGTTTGGGGACCCGGAGACACAGCCCCTTATGATGCGGATGAAGAGCGATATCGTGGAAGTTATGGAAGCAGTAATTGATGAGAGGCTTTCCGGCATAAAGATAGAGTGGGACGATAGGCCCTCAGTGTGTGTCGTCATGGCTGCGGGAGGATATCCCGGGGATTACAGAAAAGGTGATGAGATAATTGGGCTTGATGATGCGGCAGGGATGGATGAAGTGATGGTCTTCCATGCAGGGACTGCCTTAATGAATGGGAAGGTTGTATCGAGTAGTGGAAG
>JAENJC010000013.1 GCA_016844545.1 Deltaproteobacteria bacterium
CATCATTACCCTCAAGAGCGGCAGCCTCCCTTTCGCACAGATGTCCCATGAATTCGAGTTCTATGGCAAAATGATCCGGGAGCAAAGATATCCCCTCAGGGATTGTAAAGCCGGCTTTCTTATAGAAAAAAAGGGTTTTAGACGCGGCCTCACCTCCGAGCTGACCCTCCTTGCCGGCTTGAACCGATTCATAGGGTGAGAGGAGCCTCCCGGGTGATATGAGGAAGAGGGATGCAAATTCAACGGCGAGTTCATCTATTAGATCCCCTTCTCTCCTGCTAAGCAGGTCTTCAAAGAATGTAAACCCGTGATCCCTGAAGGCATCAATGGATTCCCTTTTTTTCAATATGTCTATGAACTGTTTGTCTACCTCCCTCATAAAAAACCGGGAGATGAGAGAGTAAATATTTCCCCTAGCCTTTGCCTCATCTATTAAGGAGCTATCCATTATCATCACAGACTCATCCATTTACCGATTCCCCTTTCTGCCTCTATTTACAACCCTTTATCTCTGGTTCAGGGGGCACTGCGCCATCCTTGCGCCTGAGTACCTTGCCGCTCCTGTCGTATATAAAATCTGGTCTACCCTCACAACTGCCTTCGAGTTTCCTCCCGGTATTATACCAGGCCGAAATCCCCCCACCCATATTGATTACCTTCTTGAACCCCTTTTCATCGAGGTTCTTGCAGGCATCTAGGCTCCTCCTCCCAGTCCTGCAGTATACGACGATGGTCGCCCCCTTGTCGAGTTTACCGTACTCCTTCTGCAGGGTCGCCGCAGGGACGTTTATGCTTCCTGGTATCCGGCAGTCGTTGAATTCATAAGGCTCCCTCACATCGAGAAGAACTGTACCATTTTGTTCGCTCATGGCCTCAACCTCGAACACCTTCGCATCAATACATGCAGCAAAGAGAGGACCTCTTGTTAAGAGAATAAAAAATAGGGCACCTAAGAGTGCCCTATCTATAAAACTGAAAAATATAGTCATCTAATGACCCTTCTTTGCCCCGGCCTTTGCTTCACCTTTTCCAGGCGCCCGGCGCCTGAAGTTGGGCCCGACATAAGAGTACGACAGGGTTTCCTGATAAGCCTTAACGGCTGCATCTTTGTCAACCTTGTAGTCCTTATACTTGTCTCCAGCCTGGGCTTTTTCTACAGTGACTACCGTATCGTACCACCCCTCAGAACCGCCTATGGGGTCTGTTGACACAGGTATGATGTAGTTCGGATGCATCCCTGTGTCCTTCCAGAAGACCTGCTCAAAATCAGCGTCACCGGACTCTGCCCATTCCGGTTTCTCCTTTAGCTTGAGGGTGGCAAGCCTCCCATACTCCCAGTGGCCGAAAGAATTGGAGATGGCGACGACTTTTGGATTTATCCCTTCTGTAACAAAGGCCTTAGTGACAAGGTAACCTATCTTTGACGTCACCCTAACCAGGTCCCCGGTCTTTATCCCCTTCTTTTCAGCTAACTTAGCGTTAATCCACATCGGGTTATTGTGGATTATCTCCGCCAGGTATTTCTGGTTTGCAGTCCTCGACTGGACATGGATGTTCCACTTGAATGTTATGAGGACAAGGTCATCCTCCTTCATATTCTCATGGGCAGGGATCGGCTCGTAGTGGGGAAGGGGGTTGAACCCGTATTTAGCCCATTCCTCCACATAGATGTTGATCTTCTTGTCATGCGTTCCGAATCCGTCCTTCTTATGCAGGTTGTAGTCAGGCTCGGAATCCACAGGCTTTGGAGACCAGACCCCGTTCTTTTTAAGATAATCCCACCCGCCTGCCTCTTTTACACCAGGGACGCTCTCTGCCATGTATTTGATGTAGTCTTCGGTCGTTCCGTACTCAAAGTATTTCTTTATCCCCCGACTACCGTCAGCATCAAGATGCTGTGTCACCAGTTCAAGGACTATGTCCCGATAGCTCTTGACCTCGCCCAGAGGCTTTATCACAGGCTGCCTTATCCCTACCCAGGGGGTCTCGATGGATGAAGGCATGTTCTCGATGTCGAACCTCTCAAGATATGTAGTTTCAGGGAGGATCAGATCGGACAGAGCCGTGGCCTCGCCCATGAATGTGTCCATTGAGACATGGAATGGGATAAGTTTTTCATCCATGTAAAGATCTGTCCAGGTATCACTATCAGGCATGGAGTAATTTCCGTTGAAGTAATGCCTCATATATACCGACACCTTCTGGCGCCCCTCCTTTATCATATGGGCGACATGATGGCTCACCTTGTGCTCCGCAAGAGGGTATTCATGGGGATGGGCCAGCTCGCTCTTTTCCTTCGGAGCAGGCGGCTCCGGCTGGGGATGCTTGTACCCGAAACCCCTGGGGAGGCAGTAACCCCCCTTCTGTTCTATGTTTCCTACAACGACGTTCAGCATCATGGTGCACTTCTCGCTGTAACTCCCGTTCATATGTTTTGCGGGTCCCCTGTATGTATAAGTAGTGCATCTCGGGGCTGCAAGGGCAAACTCTACAGCGATCCTCTTTATATCATTTGCAGGGACGTTGCTTATCTTTTCAGCCCATTCAGGGGTGAACTGTTCAAGATATTTGGCCAGCTTGTCGGATGGGTAGTTGGTCCATTTGTCAATGAACTCCTTGTTGTGAAGTCCCTCCTTCATGATGACGTTGCACATGGCCAGTGCCACGGCTCCGTCTGTTCCAGGGAAAATGGGGTACCACTCGTCCGCCTTCCCTGCCGTATTGCTCATGCGGGGATCAAAGTATACGAGCTTGGCATGGTTTCCGACCCTCCCTTCCACCACCCTCTGGACATAGGGGTTATGGAAGTAAGATGCCTCATATATATTTGCGCCGAATATAAGCATATATTTTGTATTTGCAAAGTCGGGGGTCTCTATGTCAGGCCCCCAGGTTGGCTGCATCCCTATCTTCTTGCTCGACTCGCATATAGAGGTGTGGTTAAGTCTCGTGTCTGAACCGAGGGCATTCATAAACCTGGCGTCAAACCCGAACCAGCGGTTCCTGCCGATATGGAGGGCTATCTCGTTAGGGCTCCCCTTTCCCTCTTTTGCCCTGTCGAGAACCTCTTTCATCCTGTCTGCCAGTTCCTTATAAGCCTCATCCCATGAGACCCTCTTCCATTTTCCTTCACCGCGCTTGCCGACCCTCCGCATCGGATAGAGGATCCTGTCAGGGTCATACAGCCCATTGATTCCGGCAGCGCCTTTCCCGCAGAGCTTTCCCCTTGTTGCAGGATGTTTCGGATTCCCTTCAAGCTTTACAACCCGTCCGTCCTCAATATATGCAAGTCCTCCGTCCTCTATATTGCACTGAAGGCAGGTATAAGGGACTACCTGGGTCCTTTCGGCAGCGGTTCTCAGGTCTGCTCCCTTTCCTGCCTCCTGAAGCTCCATTGCCTTTAAAAGCCCCGGAGTCATGGCTGCTGTGGCCCCTACTGCGCCCATCTTTAAAATATCTCTCCTGCTAAATTTTATATTCATTGTCCTACCTCCGGTTTAAGTTAATGGCAGCATCTGCCCGCCCGAGACAATTATATACCTGAGGGCAAATACACCTATGAGAACCAGAACAGATGCCAATGCCGCTATTCCCGGACTAATCCGGCCTTCCTTTTTGGCTATAAAGCTGCTCCACAAAAGGAAGATAGGTATTAACAGGCCAACAACTATAAGACCGCCCCAGAACAACATTGCCATGTCTCCGCTTGTTATTACCGTGGCGGCCTGCCTGCTCATTGGCGTACCGGTAAGAGTAGTGAGAATAAGAGATATAACCATAATGAGTTGCAGTATAAGCAGCCCGGCATTAGTTGAACTCAGACAGGAAAGCTCCTCTTTTCCTTCTCCACCAAGTGATATAATCAGGGACGTTGTTGCAATGGCTGTTATTCCAGAAGCGGCAATAAAGATAGGAATTAATATGCCATTAGACCATAGAGGCCTTGCATCTGTCGCGATATTAAGTGCAACTGCCGTATATGTGCATACTCCCAGTGCAAAGACAGATCCTAAGCCGAGGATGATACCCTTTGAACCCTTTACAGCCGGGTTTCCCATCTTTAGCATGATATTTAGAACCGAAAACAAACCTAGTCCAATGAGAAACCAAGTCCCCCATGTCAGCGGAGCTGTCATGCTGCCGCGAAAGAGGAGCGTAAAGAAGCGTTCGGGCCTGTCGAGGTCCGCAATGAGTATGGGTACGTCTATGAGTATGGCAAGCAATGCCAGATAGGAAGCAACTATCGCCGTTTTTTTGTACCTTTCTTCATTGAAGAAAGAAGCAGCAGCCGAGGTTATAAATGAGCCACCTGCAAGTCCGCTCAGAAAGAAGTGGACGACTATCAGCATACCCCATGGTTCCACCATGTGAGGAACATTGTATGTTACTATTGCGTTCATATTGCCTCCTTTCGAACTTCCCTCTGAGTACCTGTCACAGAAGTCACCCCTCCCCTCTCTTCCTCGACAGACTCGTCCAGTCCGATATAAAAAACAGAAGGCTCATTCCCTGTGGCTGGATTAAGCTGCTTTGCCTGGTTCTTTGCAAGATACCGGGAGATTTCACTGTTCGGGTCGTTCAGGTCTCCAAAGATCCTTGCCCTTCCTATACATCCCTGAACACATGAAGGGATCAGCCCCTTATCCACCCTGTGCACGCAGAATGTGCATTTGTCCGCGGTCTTAGTAACAGGGTTTATAAACCGGGCGTCGTACGGACAGGCAGTTACGCATGAGCGGCAGCCGATACACTTATCGTTGTCTATAAGGACCGCCCCATCGTCCCTCTTGTAGGTCGCCTTTGTCGGGCAGACCCTGTAGCACATCGGATGTTCGCAATGGTTGCATAATCTCGGCAGGAAGTTCCTTCTGACATCCGGGTATGTCCCCTTATCAACGTACTTGACCCATGCCCGGTAAACACCCACAGGCACCTCATTCTCGGTCTTGCAATGAATGGAGCAGGAATGACAACCTATGCAGCGGCGGAGGTCTATCACCATTCCATACCTGACACTGTTTCCGGCCCCCTTTTTCCCTCCGGTATAATACTCGTCGTTTTTATTCATAGGTACCTCCCTGAATAAGCTATGGATTAAGGGGTAAGGCTTTATAGGATTAAAGCAATCCTTGGCCTCTACCCCTTTCTCCCTATAATCCTTGACTCTTTTATTAATACTCCAGTTGCAGCCTAGCGAATGCCAGTGTGACGTTATTATCTTTTGCATTGTTGCCGGTCGCATCGTTCTCTTTCGGGAGCATTGCATAATCAAGTCCTGCTTCCAGGTTCAGGTTCTTCCCCAAGTTGTATTTCCCCTGCACATACAGGTCTGTGCCGATGTTCTTCTCTTTGCCAGATGGCGCATCCTGGTGCTGGAATAGGCCAACTGCCGCATATCCGGAAAGCTTTTCTGTAATCGGAAAGTCTGCCTTTGCCTGCAGGGTCATCATTCCCAGACCCCCACCGCTACCATCGGAATATCTGGCACCGTCAATGTTAACCGGGGCATCAATTCCAGTATCGGTCGGTCCCTGGACATTCAGTTTACCGGTATAACCCCAGTATCCGGTGTGGCCGATCAGTGACATTGGGGTGATGAAGCTGTCCTTCCCATCCTTATCCCCGGAGGCGGTGAGGAACATGACACCTACTTTAGCTGCACCGACAGGCATTATTCCTTCAAGCTTTATTGCATAACCTGAGTTGT
Source organism: Deltaproteobacteria bacterium (assembly GCA_016844545.1). GTDB lineage: Bacteria > Desulfobacterota > JAENJC01 > JAENJC01 > JAENJC01 > JAENJC01. The sequence continues at coordinate 5,708 of JAENJC010000013.1, forward strand.
CTTTATCTGTAGCCTCATTCGTTCCGCTGTTATAAAGGATGAAGCCATTCACCTTTGCAATACCAATATCCTGTGAAGCTCTCACACCGACATAGTTTTGTATTATATCGGTCTTGCCGACCCCTGCAGCCACTACACGATAACCCGAAGCCCCGATGCTACCTGCGCCGACCGGCACATCCACATCCAGCACGTGAGCATCTAAATCGTCATACTTGGTCGTGTCGCCTTCCTTAAGCTTGGCCGTAGCAAGCCTTATATCTGCATCCCCAATCTTCCCAAGATAGGCCAATGCAAGTGGATTGAAATCCCAGTCGCTGCTGAAGAGAGTATCTCCAAATTTATCGGAGACCGGGACAAGACCAGCCACAACATTCCCTCCCACCTCACGCACTTTGAAGTTTATGAGGGCATGCCTAATAGCAACGGCGGGATCGCCGGTCTTGTCTTCCGGGTTGGGTGTATATCTCGCGTTAGATTGATTCCCCTGGATATGCCCAATATTGAGCTGCATATGCATCTTAACGTCTTCGTCTATCTTTGCATCCCACGTCGGTCTCCATCTTAGTCTTGCTGCCGCAGTATCAGCCCCTTCACTCTGGCTCTCGGAGTAATAGTTAATCCTGAACTGCCCGTGGAACTCGCTCTCCGCTGCCTTTGTTGATGATGCTGCACCAGTGATCAGCAACGCACCTGCCAAAACCGCGACACCTTTTCTCCTCATACTGTTACCTCCTTCATAAGAGTTTTTTAAACTTGTTTCAATGAGCTTATCCCTAATTTTTAGTTTGTCAAGCTGAGCAGATTTTTTGGGTCTGCGACAAAAAAATAGGTATAGTTGACAAGCATACTTTTTACACTAAAATCCTCCTGTAATAATACAGGAGGATAAATATGACACTATCAGAACTGGAAAAAGAGAAGGCAAGAGTCTTGAAAGAGATGTCACCTCCCTAAGGGGAAATATTCTGGGTCAGGTTTGGTAGCGGTTTTAGATCCCTGCCGCATCTTAAACCTCTTCAGCCTGAATACCTCTTCCCTCTCCCGCTCTTCCAGGCTTCTCTCTATATTCCTTATCCTTTTTCTGAGGGATGGTATCAGCAGTTCTTCGAGGGCGTTTACCCTCCTGGTAGTGGTATATATCTCCTCACCGATCCTCTTGAGTCTTGATTCCCTGGCTGCTGTTGCGAGGATTGCTTCAAGCACTCTTTCAAAACTCCTGGCCGTCTCGTTTACCAGGAACTCTTCACCAACAGGAGACGGCCCTCTGGCCTCTATGGAGCGGACCATGGGCTTCTCCTCGATTTCGGGGACATTCACTCCCCAGACGTTCTTTATGTAAATCTCCAGGGAGATATCCCTCTTGCAGGCAAGGGCCGCTGATGACAGGGCATCTTTCCCTGTTGTGCCAAGGGCAAGAAACAGCGTGTTGGCGGCCTGTTCGGTCTCGGTGGTGAGGTTGGATCTGGTGTCTACCACGTCCTTCATCAGCCTGAAGAAGTCCCGCATCAGGGCCTCCCTCTTGCTCTTCATCAGCTGCACCCCTCCCAAAGCCACGCCGTGCCGGGCCTTGAGGTTCAGGAGCTCTATCCGGGTCTGCCCACCCTGTTCCACCTATTGCTCTCCCCTGTGTTGAGAAGTTAAGAAGTTGAGAGGATGAGAAAAATCTCTCAACTTCTAATCCTCTAATCTCCTCTTGAGTAATGTCCTGTTATGAACTCTTCCTTTATCCTGGTAAACTCTGTCTTTGGTATCATGGATAGGAGCTTCCAGCCTATGTCAAGGGTCCGGGATATGGAGCGGTCCTCTCCCTCCTGTGACACGAACCTCTTTTCGAACTCATCAGCGAACCTGAGGTATTTTTTATCAAGTCCGCTCAGGCCTTCTTCCCCTATGATGGCTATCAGCTTCCTTGCATCCCTCCCGCGGGCGTAAAAGGCGTATAGCTGATCTGCCACCCCTCGATGGTCTTCCCTCGTCTTGCCCGAACCGATACCCAGGTTCATCAATCTTGAAAGGCATGGGAGGACATCAATGGGTGGATATATTCCCTTCCTGTGCATCTGCCTGTTCAGGACGACCTGTCCCTCGGTTATATACCCGCTGAGGTCGGGGACGGGATGGGTTATGTCATCTTCCGGCATGGTCAGTATCGGGATGAGGGTGATGGAACCTTTCTTCCCTTTTATCCTGCCGGCCCTCTCGTATATGGTGGCAAGGTCAGTATACATATATCCCGGATATCCTCTTCTTCCGGGTATCTCCTCTCTCGCGCTACCGATCTCCCTGAGGGCGTCAGCGTAGTTGGTCATGTCTGTCAAGATGACGAGGACATGGTGACCCTTCTCAAAAGCCAGGTATTCAGCCATAGTAAGAGATATTCTTGGAGTGAACAGCCTCTCGATGGTCGGGTCGTCGGCCAGGTTAATGAACGTCGTTGTCCTCCCTATTGCCCCGCTCTCTTCAAACCCCTTCCTGAAGAACATGGCTTCCCTTGCCGTTATCCCCATTGCGCCGAAGACGATGGAGAATCTTCCTTCCCCTTCGTCACCGGTTGAGCCCGGGGCTTGGGCCTGGGTCAGTATCTGGAGGGCAAGTTCGTTGGCCGGGAGTCCGGAGCCGGAAAAGATCGGAAGCTTCTGCCCCCTGACCAGGGTGTTGAGGCCGTCAATGGCAGATATCCCGGTCTGTATGAAATGTGAAGGCTTTTCCCTTGCTACCGGGTTTATCGGGAGACCGTTTATGTCGAGCCTCATCTCCGGGATGACAGGCGGGAGCCCGTCTATAGGTTCTCCGATGCCGTTGAATGTCCTCCCCAGCATGTCCATGGAAAGGCCAGTCTTTGCTACCTCTCCGCTCAAATATACGCTGGAGTCTTCGGCGTCTATCCCTGCGGTTCCTTCCAGCACCTGGATGACCGCCGTTCCCTCCATAAGCTGGAGGACCTGGCCTTTCTTTATCTCTCCGCTCCTGAGGCGGACATCGGCCATCTCTCCAACGCGACCGCCCCGGACCCTTTCAAGGAAGAGGAGGGGGCCGGATATCCGGCTGATGGTCCTGTATTCACTGGTCACGAGTTTCATAAACAAAACCTCTTTTTCAGACTCTCTATGTATCCCAGAGCCCATTCTGAAAAACCTTCCACGGGCATTTCAGACATCCTGAAGAGGCTGGCCTTTTCCGGGCATGACAGGACACTGTCCAGAGATAAGCCGTCTTTCAGGGCATTAAGACCGACAGTATAAAATGACAGGATACACTTGAGCATCCGGAACTGCTTATCAATGGGGCAGAAGGCGTCTGTGGCGCTGAAGACGTTCTGCCTCAGAAAGACCTCCCGCAGAATCCCCCCTGTCTCAAGGGTGAGCCTGTCGGAATCCTGGAGGGCCTCTATCCCTACCAACTGGGCAATCTCCTTAAGCTCACCCTCTTTCTGGAGGACTGCCACGGCCTCATTTTTGAGGGAGGGCAGTTCCTCCGAGACCTCCCTGGCAAACCAGCCCTTCAGACCTTCGTAATAGAGGCTAAATGATATGTTCCAGTCTACGGCTGGGAAGTGTCTTCTGTAGGCCAGGTCTGTGTTAAGGGCCCAAAGAGCGCCGGATACCCTGAGGGAAGCCTGGGTCACAGGCTCAGACAAATCCCCTGCCGGAGGGGAAACGGCGCTGATAATGGTCACGGAACCAGTTCTCTCAGGACTTCCCTGGCACGTAAACCTCCCGCCTCTTTCGTAAAATGCGGCCAGCCTTGCCCCCAGGTATGAAGGATAACCCTCCTCGCTCGGCATCTCCTCAAGCCTGGAGGATATCTCCCTCAAAGCCTCGGCCCAGCGGGATATGGAATCTACCATAAGGGCCACTCCATAACCCATGTCCCTGTAATATTCTGCAATGGTTATCCCTGTGAAGATGGAGGCCTCTCTGGCCGCCACCGGCATGTTGGATGTGTTGACTACAAGAGCTGTGCGGCATATGAGGGGTTGGCCTGTAAAAGGGTCGAGGAGCTTTGGGAAGTCGGTAAGCACCTCCGTCATCTCGTTCCCCCTCTCTCCGCACCCGATGTATACGATGATGTCTGCCTTCGAGAACTTGGCCAGGCTCTGCTCCACCACGGTCTTTCCTGTCCCGAATCCGCCCGGGACAATGGCCATCCCTCCCACTGCCACAGGGAAGAGTGTGTCAAACACCCTTTGCCCGGTCACGAACAGGGTATCGGGGTTCAATCTTCCGTTCACCGGCCGTGGCCTCCTTACGGGCCACTCCTGACACATGGAGATAGATCGGCCTCCGTCCAGGAGCGTCACAGGCTCATCTATCGTATAACTCCCTTCTTTTATCTCTTCGATAGTCCCGGTAATCCCCGGAGGGACCATGATCCTGTGGACGATCCTCTCTGTTTCCTGCACCTCTCCGATGATGTCACCGGAACTCACGGTATCGCCCTTCTTTAACTTCGGGACAAAGTCCCACTTCTTTGAGCTGTCCAGTGCCCTTCTCTTGATCCCCCGGCTGATAAAATTGCCCGATGCGGCCTTCAAGGCCTCCAGGGGACGCTGGATACCGTCAAATATCCCTGAAAGGAGTCCGGGCCCAAGCTCGGCCATCAGAGGTTTCCCGAAGGAGATGACCTCTTCATCCAGACCAAGCCCGGTGGTATCTTCATATACCTGCATGGTGGCCCTGTCTCCATGGATTCGTATGACTTCACCCAATAATCCGTCATTTCCCACCAGGGCGGTTGTGTGCATCCCTGCACCGACCATCCCTTTGGCAATCACCGTGGAACCCGATATCTCGCAGATCTTTCCCTTTATCTCATACATTCAATGACACCTGATCATGCTTCTAACCCTCTTCATCTCTTAATCTTCACCTCATAACCTATGGCCTTCCTGATGATCCTGGCGATATAGGACTCGGCAGTCTCCGCCCCATACCATCCCTTTGGCGTATTTATAGGCACAACCACGGGTATTCCCTCCCTGGCGATCTTTTTCATCAAATCCTCCGGGACGCTCTTTAACATAACTTCTTCCACCGCCAGGAGGCCATAATCCTTCTTCTTGAAGATCACCTCCAATGAGGATGTTATTGCTTCATCCTCCTTGAACTCCAAGACATCCGCCCCGGAAAGCCTGTATCCAGTAGCCACCTCAGGGTATGTCATTATCAGGATTCTATACATAAATCACATGCTTCCTCATCTCATACTCCGGCACCATGTATGCCGCCCCGAAGGCAATGGCCCTCAGGTTCCGCATTTCTCTTATCTTCTCGTGGACAAAATAGACAGGGAGGGCAATCCCAAGGGGCTCGATAACCGCAGCTCTCCATAAATTATTCATAGCCAGGCCCTCCAGTCTCCCAGGGAGCAGATGCCCCTCTTCAGGGTCTATCGATGATACGGTCTCTCTCCATTTAAAATCGCTCAGGTTCTCAGCCAGGCCCTTCAGAAGACCTGCCATCTTTTTTACATTAACAAGGCTCTTAAAGGCCTCTTCGGAAAGCCGCAGCCCGCCCTTAATAAAATAGAGATCTGCCGCTAATGTCTTCTCACCAGCTAGTTTCATAAGGGTCGCTATGTTTGTCAGGTCGATCCTGTCCCGTATTAACGCCCTGATAACCAGTGCATCGGTCCCTTTCCCCACGATTGCATTCAGGCCGTGGTTATACAGGAAGCGATCAAGGGCCAGCTCCACAGGCATCAAGTCTTTGTCCTTCATGTATTGTTCCAGATTGTCCCTGATGGGCCCTGCGTAGGGGCTTCCCCATGTCTCAAGGAACTCTGCGATACTCCTTGCCTCCCTGGCCTGGCTGAGCTCCATAAGGGCGCCCTCGTCCAGGGCGCCTCCGGGGAGCAGGAGGTTGAATATCTCTTCCGGCTGCACTCCTTTGTCTGCACCCCTCAGGAGCGTTTTCAGGTTATAGACGTCCCAGTATAAGAGGACCGCCGTGAAATAGCCTTCGGACTTTTGCGGGATGTTCTTCCATAGTCCCTCAAGAGACTTTTGCAGACCGGTCTTCAACCCCTTTTCTATGATTTCTGCCTCCGGCTGCTTCCCAAGGACAGACCTGGCTGCCTCTATATAAGCGGCATAGGGAGTCGCCCTCAATTTATCAGAGAGATCGGCAATAGCCGGCGTTGCCAACAGGAGCTCGTAGTCGGCCTTTTTCAGCAGTCTGGACCTCCATCCCCTTACCCTGGCGTTCAGGTATTCGAATTCCATAAGACCCTTCTTATTTCAACATTCAATTCAGGCATTGCTTTGGAAAGCCTCGTTATAGCCGTATTTGTTATCTTTACCCTGCCATCCTCGCTTGTCACCATCACTCCACTGTCCATGTTTACAGGTCTGACATCCCTGTCTTTCAGGATATCCATCTTGCGGAATATCGGAAGGTCTCTTTCAGGGACGAAGACGACGGTCTTAACTTCACCAATGCTGTCCAGGGCCTCCGTGAAGAGCTTCCTGAGGATTTCTGGATAGTCATCCCTTAGAGGAAGCCTTTTAAACTCATCCTCAACCTTTTCCCTGACCCTGGCAATGGCGTCATTCCTTGCAGCGGAAATAATGCCATTCGAATATGCCCTGGTGTCATTGGTTGCCTTTGCGATCTCAGCGGAC
>JAENJC010000100.1 GCA_016844545.1 Deltaproteobacteria bacterium
CCCTCATGGTTGTTGATGAAGGCGGCAATCTGGTCGGAATCATCACCATGTCCCACATTCTGAAGGCTATAATGCCCTTCTACATGGAGATGGCCCACCTGTCGGAGTTTGCATGGGATGGGCTCTTTGAGCGGATGTGTCACAAGATAGAAAACAGGCTTGTATCGGATTTCATGGAGAGGAAGGTAATAACTGTTGACCCCGATGCAAACATCTTTGAAATAAGCGAACGGATGCTGAAAAGCAGGGTAAGAAGACTGCCTGTAGTGGAAAAGGACAAGGTCATCGGGATAGTATACAGGAAAGAGCTGTTCTTCAAGATCGTGGAGACGATGTTGGACAAAGAAGGCTGCAGGTGACCGAGCTCTATATAGGAACTACTATATTCATTCTCAGTTATATAGCCATTGTCTCTGAGAGGATTCATAAGACCATCATCGCCATAGTTGGCGCATCGGCCATGCTCCTCTTCAAGATACTGGAACAGAGAGAGGCTTTTTTCAGCGAAGAGTTCGGGATTGATTACAACGTCATATTCCTCCTTATTGGGATGATGATCATAATAAACATCATGAAAGATACAGGCGTATTCGAGTGGATAGCCATAAAGGCGGCCAAATTTGCAAAAGGTGAACCGATACGAATCATGGTGACCTTATCGGTAGTAACTGCATTCCTATCTGCCTTTCTCGACAATGTTACTACGGTCCTCCTCATCGCCCCTGTAACCCTCCTCATCTGCGATGCCTTGGAGATAGAGCCTGTACCGTTTCTTATCACTGAAGCAATAGCATCAAACATAGGCGGAACCGCCACCCTCATCGGAGACCCGCCGAACATAATGATAGCCAGCAAGGCGAAGCTGGAGTTCATGGACTTTATCTATAATCTAACCCCGATAATTATAATTGTAATGGTTGCTTACATATTCACCGTAAAATGGATGTTCAAAAAATCCTTAACAGTGAAGCCTGAATTAAAGGCAAGGATTATGGAGATGAAGGAGTCCGAGGCGTCCGAGGCTATCACAGATCCTGCCCTTACCAGAAAATCTCTTTTTGTTTTAGCTCTTACAGTACTTGGCTTCCTGTTTCACAGCCAGCTAGGATTTGAGCCGGCAACAATCGCCCTCTCAGGCGCAGGGCTCCTTCTCCTCGTTGCAGGTAAGGAGCCTAACGATATCCTCGAAAAGATAGAGTGGACCACCCTCTTCTTCTTTATGGGCCTCTTTATCATGGTCGGTGGTGTGGTAAAGGTTGGGCTCATAAAGATCCTTGCGGAACAGGCGCTGAACCTTACACAGGGGAACATGTTTGCCACATCCATGTTGGTCCTCTGGTTTTCGGCCTTCGCTTCTGCAATAATCGACAATATCCCATACGTTGCCACCATGAACCCGCTCATCATAGACATGGCAAAAGGGCTCTGGCCAAATGTTTCAGACCCTGTAGCCCTGGTGCATACACCGGCATTAATGCCGGTATGGTGGTCACTTGCCCTTGGGGCATGTCTCGGCGGGAACGGCACTCTAATCGGGGCATCTGCAAATGTGGTAGTGGCAGGGATGGCGGAGAAGGCGGGGAAGAAGATAACATTCATGCAGTTCACAAAATATGGAATGCCCCTGATGATAGAGTCCGTGATAATCTGTACTTTCTATATCTGGATAAGATACTATATATTCTAACCGCAAAGGCACAAAGGGCGCAAAGCTTTTTTATCCACAGATTTCACAGATTACGCAGATTAAAGCTCTTAAAATCTGCGGTCATCTGCGTCGCTTAGAAGCGCCTACTTTTGGAATCTGTGGATAAATAGCTCTTCTCATCCTCTGTGCCTGCTTCAAAACGTTTATTATGATTAACAGACGAAAAACTCGACAGATCTCCATAGGCAATATCAAGATCGGCGGGGATGCCCCTATCTCCGTCCAGTCCATGACCAACACAAAGACCCATGACGTCAACGCCACAGTCTCCCAGATAAAGGGACTTGAAGAGGCAGGTTGTGAACTTATTCGTGTTGCCGTATTGGATAAAAGGGACGCTGAGGCCATTGATAAGATTAAGGCACAGATAGGCATACCTCTTATTGCAGATATCCACTTCAATCACGAACTTGCCCTGGAGTCGATCAAAAGAGGGGTTGATGCCCTCAGGATAAATCCCGGGAACATAGGCGAGAGATGGAAGATTGAGGCCGTTGTTAATGCCTGCAAGGACAAGGGGATACCTATTCGCATAGGTGTGAACGCAGGCTCTCTTGAAGAAGACATCCTTGAGAAATACGGTTATCCGACATCGGAAGGGATGGTTGAGAGCGCCCTGCGGCACATCGCCATTCTGGAGGAGCTTGATTTTCATGATATAAAGGTATCACTCAAGGCCTCCGATGTGCCGAGGACCGTAGAAGCGTACAGGTTACTGTCGCAAAAGGTTGACTGTCCTTTGCACTTAGGCATTACAGAGGCAGGGACATCTTTTTCAGGCGCCATCAAATCATCAGTCGGCCTTGGCATATTGCTGTCCGAAGGGATAGGAGATACCTTAAGGGTCTCTCTTACTGCGGATCCTGTTGAAGAGGTAAAGGTAGGGTTTGAGATATTGAAGGCCCTTCAGCTCCGGCGCAAGGGAGTAAACATCATATCCTGCCCCACCTGCGGGAGGATGCAGATAGACCTGATTAGGCTTGCCAAAGAGGTGGAAGACAGGCTCTCCCATATAAAGGCCTCTCTCAATGTCTCCATCCTAGGATGCATCGTGAACGGGATTGGAGAGGCAAAAGAGGCGGATGTGGGGATAGCAGGAGGAAAAGGCCAGGGGCTCCTTTTTAGAAAGGGCGAAGTCATTGGAAAGATAAAAGAAGAAGAGCTGGCCGATGCCCTGGTGGCAGAGGTTGAGAAGATGGCGAGAGAAATAGAAGTGAAGGCATAATAAAACAGAGTCGAAAAAATAGCTGCAGTGTCCCTCGGCCCTCGCGCACAGCTTAATCAAATCAATAGTAACGATGCTCGGAAAACTGGAAGGCCCTTTTGACCCTTGCGACAAGTGTGATCTCATTGACTGGCTTGGTTATATAGTCGAAGAACCCTTTTTCAAAAGCCTTCATTTCCTCTTCAGCATTGATGGCGGTGCCGGTTACTAGTATTACAGGAATCTGCCGTGTCTCTGGTGAGTTCCTGAGAGCGCCCAGAAGGGCATATCCATCTAATTTTGGCATCTCCTTGTCTGCAACTATCACACGCGGCTTTTCTGAAATAGCCTTCCTGTATCCGTCCATACCGTCTGTTGCCACAATGACCCTGTATCCATTATTCTTCAGTATTTCGCGGAAGACATTACAGGTCAGATTATCATCATCAACAACAAGAACCGTCTTCTCAGAGGTAAGATTAGGCTCCTTGCCTATATAATGCTTGCAGATGGCGGCATGAATATTTTTTTTTGTTGCGATGTAAATGTGTATCTTCCAACCTTTACTTGCAGCAATATTCCCTACTACTCTGGTCTCCGTCGGGTCAGCCATAGCCAGCGAAAGGTTATTGTCCTCCACTTTCAGAGGAAAAAGGAAGTTCTGAATGGCGACCTCCAAAGGGATCAATTTCTTCAGTTCTTCAGGTATCTCAAGCTTGGAAAAATTGTTCACCGTCTCGCAGTTATACTGGACAGCAAGGGCATCTGCCAGCTCCTCTCCTGTAACAAGCCCCATATCCTCCAGCAGCTCTCCAAGCCTCCTGTTATGGGCTTGAGCTAGGAAAAGAGTACGTTCAACGGTTTTTTCTGTAACGATACCCTTCTCGACAAATATATCTCCGAGCTTCTTCCTGTTCCCCATAATTCACCACCCATTCTTAAGGGCTTCCGACTCTCCGTAAAAAACAACCCGAGTCAGAATAGACAGCTTTATTTAAATTTGATACTACACATTTAGCGGGTCGCTTGTCAAGCCAAGCTTTAATAAGGTTTAATAAACCCCTTGCAATCCTGACTCCTCTATCAGATAATTGTCCTCCATAATTTCTTTGCAAGGAGATAGATATGCGCTTTTCACATATGTTAATACCAACACTAAAAGAGACACCCTCCGATGCCGAGGTCACAAGCCACAAGCTTATGCTTAGGGCAGGGATGATAAGGAAGGTGGCTGCGGGGATATACAACTACCTCCCTTTAGGCCTAAAGACGATCAAGAAGGTAGAAAAAATAGTAAGGGAGGAGATGAATCGTGCGGGAGCCCAGGAGGTACTTATGCCTGTGGTGGTCCCTGCAGAGCTCTGGCAGGAGTCTAAACGCTGGGATTTTTACGGGAAGGAGCTTCTTCGAATCAAGGACAGGCACGAGAGGGAGTTCTGCCTTGGCCCGACCCACGAGGAGGTCATAACAGACATGGTGAGGGGGGAGGTCCGTTCCTACCGTCAGCTCCCGCTAAACCTATATCAGATACAGACAAAGTTCAGGGATGAGATAAGGCCCAGGTTCGGCCTGATGCGCGGCAGGGAGTTCATCATGAAGGACGCCTATTCCTTCCATGCCACAGAGGAGAGCGCTGAGGCAGAGTATAAGAACATGTATGATACCTACTGCCGGATATTTACGAGGTGCGGACTCAAATTCAGGGCAGTTGAGGCCGACACAGGCTCCATTGGAGGGAGCTTCTCCCACGAGTTCATGGTACTGGCCGAGTCTGGCGAGGACGCCATAGCGTCCTGTGACTCGTGTAATTATGCCGCCAATGTTGAAAAAGCAGTAGCCAGAAGCAAGAGGTACCCTCCAGAGGAAAGAGAGGCAGAAAGTCTGGTTCAGAGGGTTGAGACCCCCGGGAAGAAGAGCGTTGAAGATGTCACCGCATTTTTAAAGATTGGTTCGAACAGGCTTGTAAAGACCCTGATATTCAAGGCCGATGAGAGGATAGTAGCAGCCCTTGTCAGGGGAGATCACGAGATAAATGAGATAAAGCTGAAGAACATTCTCAATGCCACGGAGATAACTCTTGCAGACCAGGCAACTGTAGAAAGGATGACAAAGGCCCCTTCTGGTTTTGCAGGTCCGGTCGGTCTTTCAGGGGTCGAAATTTATGCAGACCATGCAGTTGAGCACATGACCAACTTTGTAGTTGGCGGAAATGAGAAGGATATACACCTCACAAATGTTAATCCCACAAGGGACTTTACAGTTAAAGGATTTTACGACCTTAGAAATGTCATTGTAGGCGACCACTGCCCAAGGTGCGACGGCAGGCTCGAACTGCACAGAGGAATAGAAGTAGGCCACATATTCAAGCTTGGGATCAAATACAGCGAGGCGATGAAGGCCACCTTCCTTGATGAAAAAGGGACCGATAATCTGATGATAATGGGTTGCTACGGGATAGGCATAGGCAGGACGGCAGCAGCAGCCATAGAGCAGGGTAACGATGCGAACGGGATCATATGGCCGATACCAATTGCACCTTTCCAGGTAATCATTTCAGCCTTAAACATAAAGGAGGAGCAGATAAAGCAGGCGGCGGAGTCAATCTACAAGTCACTTTCCGATGCGGGCATTGAAGTACTTCTCGATGACAGGGATGAGCGGGCCGGATCCATGTTCAAGGATGCGGACCTTATAGGTATACCGCTTAGAATAAATGTCGGGGCAAAGGGCCTGAAGGACGGGAATGTGGAGCTGAAACTTAGAAAGAACCCTGAGATAAGCGTTGTAAAGCTGGATGATATAGTTAAGAGGGTCATGGAGGCAGTGGCGGCGTAGATAACGGTGTGTTAGACTCACTCTATGCATAATCCTCCATTCAATGAACTGACAGATGTCTGGAGCACCTACGTCACAGACGACAGCCTCTTCATATACGAACCCCTTAAAAAGGATATAAGTTCCCAGGATGTCCTTAAGAGGTACCTCGCCTCCCCCATTCCGACTGAGGCCTCCAGAGAACTAAGGACAGCGGATTTCGTCAACAAATACAACTGCCAGGTGATCCTTGCTGCGCTGGAGCATTTGGATGAGGCAAGGAAGAACAAGAATGGGGTCAAGGGTATAAAGGGTTTCTTCGACGAGATCAGATATACCATAGGAGGGAAAACCCATACCCTGCAGGAGTTTGAATCCCTTGGG
>JAENJC010000101.1 GCA_016844545.1 Deltaproteobacteria bacterium
CCGGCAGGTCGTTTCGCTCGCCAAGAGCCTCAAGCCTTCGTCGCGGGGAGAACTGGAAATTACCGACCTGAATCGTCTTTATCTCGAACAGGGACAACTCTCTGTAGAGATAATGGGACGCGGCTACGCCTGGCTCGACACCGGGACCCATGAAAGCCTCCTTGAAGCCGGACAGTTCGTCGCCACCCTGGAAAACCGTCAAGGCCTGAAAGTGGCATGCCCGGAGGAGATTGCATGGCGGAACGGATGGATTGACAACGAAAAACTGGACAAACTGGCTCAGCCCATGGCAAAGAACGGTTATGGGCAATACCTGCTGGGCCTTTTAAAGCAAAAGGTGTATTGATATGCGGGCTACCAGACTTGAAATCCCGGATTTAGTGCTGTTTGAGCCAAAGGTCTTTGGCGACGACAGGGGCTTCTTTTTTGAGAGCTTCAACAAAAGCGTTTTCGAGGAGGCGACTGGCTTGAGGCGCGACTTTGTCCAGGACAACCACTCCCGCTCAGCCAGGAACGTGCTTCGCGGTCTCCATTATCAGATCAGGCAACCGCAGGGTAAGCTTATGAGGGTTATCGCTGGAGAGGTGTTTGACGTGTCAGTTGATATCCGTAAGAGCTCACCCACATTTGGGAAGTGGGTCGGCGAAACACTTTCTGCGGAGAACAAGTGCATTCTATGGATCCCCGAAGGATTCGCCCACGGCTTCCTTGTGCTGTCCGATGTCGCCGAATTTATATATAAAACCACAGACTATTGGGCGCCGGAGCACGAAAGAACCATCATCTGGAACGACCCGACCCTTGCGATCAACTGGAAAAACGATATTGAACCCGTATTGTCAGGAAAAGACGCAAAAGGCGTTTTGTTTGCGAATGCTGACCTATTCGCCTGAGCTGGGAATCAAGATATCTGACAATTAAAGAAGATCATTTAAAGAAGTATTTCCAGCGAATAGGAAAGATAAGGTAATAATAACGTATTTGCACACACCACGAACAATAGAGGAGTCTATATGGGAGAAAAGATTCTTGTTACAGGGGCAGCTGGTTTTATCGGGTTTCACTTGTCTAAACGCTTGATTGAGCGCGGGGATCAGGTTGTAGGAATCGACAACCTAAATGACTATTATGACGTGAGCTTGAAAAAGGCCAGACTGGCCCAATTGGAAGGACGCTCAGGTTTCAGGTTTGTGAAGATGTCTCTTGAAGACCGCGATGGGGTTCTTGGATTGTTCAAGGAGGAGCGTTTTGACAAGGTGGTTAATCTAGCTGCTCAGGCTGGGGTTCGTTATTCCCTGACAAATCCATATGCGTATATTGATGCCAATATAGTAGGTTTTATAAATATCCTAGAAGGTTGCAGGCATAGCAATGTAGGACACCTGGCTTTTGCATCATCAAGTTCGGTTTACGGAGCCAATACTAAGATGCCTTTTTCTGTACATGACAATGTAGACCATCCGGTCTCCCTTTATGCTGCCACAAAAAAGGCTAATGAACTCATGGCACATACATACAGCCACTTATATAAATTGCCATGTACCGGCCTAAGGTTCTTTACAGTGTACGGTCCGTGGGGGCGCCCTGACATGGCCCTCTTCCTGTTTACAAAGGCTCTCATTGAAGACAGGCAGATAGATGTATACAACTTCGGGAAGATGCAGAGGGACTTTACCTATATTGATGACATTGTTGAAGGTGTAATCAGGGTAACCGATAGGATTGCCGCACCAAATCCGGCATGGTCAGGTGATGCATCTGATCCTGGCTCCAGTTCTGCCCCATATAAGATTTATAATATAGGGAATAATAACCCTGTTGAGTTGATGAAGTTCATAGAGGTACTGGAAGACGCCCTTGGGAAAAAGGCAAAAAAGAATTTGCTCCCCTTACAGCCTGGAGATGTCCCTGCTACCTACGCTGACGTCGATGATCTAATGAAGGATGTAGGGTTTAAGCCGGATACTCCTGTAGAAGTAGGGATTAGAAAGTTTGTGGAATGGTACAGGGGGTATTATGGGCGCTAAATTTGATAAAGTAGTTTCTGTAGTTGGCCTCGGTTATGTGGGATTGCCTGTTGCCGTGGCATTTGGAAAGATCAGAAAAACAGTTGGATTTGATATCAATTCTAAACGTATAGAGGAACTTAAGGCCGGTCATGATCGTACCGGCGAGGTTACACCTGAAGAACTGAAAGCGGCGGATATCCTGTTTACAGATAAAATCGCGGAGCTAAGGCTCGCTGACTTTCATATAGTTGCAGTGCCAACGCCGGTGGACGATGCCAAGCAACCCGATCTGACACCGATGCTAAAGGCATCGGAGACTGTAGGCAAGGCCCTTAAAAAGGGGGACATAGTTGTTTATGAGTCAACGGTTTATCCAGGGGTGACCGAAGAGGAATGCGTGCCGGTTCTGGAGAAGGTTTCCGGCCTCAAGTGCGGGAGTGACTTTAAGGTCGGGTACAGTCCTGAGCGCATCAATCCAGGGGATAAAGAGCATTCATTTACCAAGATAAAAAAGGTCGTTTCAGGTCAGGATGCCGAAACCCTTGAGGTTGTTGCCTCTGTTTACGAGTCAGTGGTTACTGCTGGAGTCCACCGTGCTACCAGCATTAAGGTTGCCGAGGCTGCAAAGGTGATTGAAAATACCCAGCGTGACTTGAACATCGCTTTAATGAACGAACTTGCCATAATCTTTGATAGGATGGGGATTGACACCAATGATGTGTTAGAAGCAGCAGGGACCAAATGGAACTTCCTTAAGTTCAAGCCAGGCCTTGTTGGCGGCCACTGCATAGGAGTTGATCCATACTACCTGACGCACAAGGCAGAAAAGATAGGTTACATCCCTCAGGTCATCCTTGCAGGCCGAAGAATTAATGATGGGATGGGAAAGTTTATTGCTCAGAGGACAGTGAAGGAGATGATTAGAGCCGGGCACTGCATCCACGGCTGCACAGTAACAGTGCTGGGGCTTACGTTTAAGGAGGATTGCCCTGACCTCAGAAATTCAAAGGTGATAGATATCATACGGGAGTTGCAGGATTACGGCATAAATGTCCAGGTAACTGACCCACTCGCAGACCCGGCCGAGGCCTACCATGAATATAATGTAAAACTTGTTTCAATGCGTGAATTAAAGCCTGCTACTGCGGTTGTAGCAGCAGTCGCACATAAACCCTTTAGGGAATTATCTGTTCCTCAATTAACAGGCCTTATGAATAAAAACCCTGTGTTGTCTGATGTAAAGGGGATGTACGAACGAGATGTCTTGGAAGCGGCTGGAATCAGGGTGTGGAGATTATAGGAAAGAGGGAAGTGCACTATAAAGAATCGCTTGATCAGGATAAGCTCAATAGAGGAGTTCAGGTGGTTTCAGGAAAAATGGCAATTGAGGATATAAAAAAACTTCCCCCTGTTTTTGAAAGGGTTGGTGTATCCGGTTTGCATACCTCATTGGTTCAGTGGCCAATGGAGAGGTTACCCCTTTATGTGGTTTATGAAGGGTTAGAGGCTATGTGCGATTTTGATGGGAAATTTGCTTGCCAAAGTTTACTCTTTATGGTATAAGTTTTTATTTAACTCAACTCGGAGGTACTATCGTGTCAAGGGCATGTGACATCTGCGGCAAGGGGCCCACTTTCGGCCACAACGTCAGCCACGCAAACAACAAGACCAGGAAGGTCTGGTATCCAAACGTCCAGAAGGTAAGGGCCGTTCAGAACGGCTCAGTTCAAAAGATTAAAGTCTGCACAAGATGCATCCGCACAGGTTCCGTAGTTAAAGCTATCTAACTGCCCACCACTGCAACAGCGTCAATCTCAACCCTGACATCCCTCGGAAGACGGCTGACCTCTACAGTCGCCCTTGCAGGCTTGTTCCTGGTAAAGAACTTTGCATAGCACTCATTGAACTTTGAAAAGTCCATCATATCTTTCAGGTAGACAGTGGTCTTTACCACATCTTCCATGGATGAACCGGCGGACTCAAGTATTGCTGATAAATTTTGCAAGACCCTCTCTGCCTGGAGCTCAATCCCTCCTGTCACAACCTCTCCGCTGTCTGGAGAAAGCGGTATCTGACCCGAAACAAAAATGAACCCCCCTGCCCTTATAGCCTGAGAATATGGGCCAATAGCCTTTGGGGCCTTATCTGTGTTTATAATCTCTTTCTGCATCGGATTACCTCCAACTATTGGTGGGCACAGCCCATCCTACTCAAAACTCTTATTAATACAGTTCACGGGTTACAGCTCACGGTTCACGGTCCTTATGCCCTTAGCCTTTCGACTTTTAAGACCCCCTTAAGCCGAGACAGGGCTGCTATCACCTTCTGGAGCTGGGCAACGCTGCCAACCTCGACCTCAAATATTCCTACAGCCTTTTTATCTTCTGTAGCCTTAAGTTGGGCACTTGTTATATTTGCCTCCGAAGAGGTTATGGTTGAACTGATCTCTGCCAGAATACCCTTTTTATCAAGACATACAACCTCTATTTTTGCAGGCCTCGAACCTACTGCCCCTGTATCCCACTCGACATCCACCTTCCGCTCAGGGTCTATTTCCCTCGTCATGGGACATTCAACCCTGTGAACGGTAACCCCCCTCCCCCTCGTTATAAACCCAACCACCTTATCACCTGAAAGAGGATTGCAGCAGTTGCCGAACCTGACCATCACATCCTCTACACCCTTAATCCTGATGGCGCTATCAGGCTTCTTTCTGAACCTGCTTATTACGCTGGTCAGCCCCAATGTTGGCTTCTTCTGACTATCAAGCAACTTATCTTTGGGGACAATCTTTGATAATACATTATGAATGGGAAGCTTGCCATAACCGACCCTTGCGTATAGGTCTTCTGCGGTAGGGATATGCAACTCCGATACGGCCTTTGACATATCCTCATTCCTCAGTTCAAGGGAATACTTTTTGAGTTCTTTTTCCAGCATCTCCCTTCCGAGAGATATGCTCCTGCCCCTCTCTTCCGTGTTTATCCACTGGATTATCCTGGCCTTGGCCCTGGAAGTGACCACAAACTTGAGCCAGTCCCTGCTTGGATGGTGTGTGGTGGATGTAAGTATCTCTACAGTATCCCCATTTCTCAACTGATACCTTAGGGGGACCATTTTCCCGTTGACCTTGGCCCCCACACATTTATGTCCTATATCTGAATGAATGCCGTACGCAAAATCAACAGGGGTCGCCCCCCTCTGCAGTTCCTTTACCAGCCCCTTCGGAGTAAATACATAGACCTCATCTGAAAAGAGGTCTACCTTTACAGTCTCCATGAAGTGAGCCGGGTCCTTCAAATCCGTTTGCAATTCAAGGAGCTGCCTTAGCCATGAGAACCTTGCGTCATCTTTATGACTGAAGGCCTTGCCCTCTTTATACTTCCAGTGAGCCGCTATCCCCTCCTCCGCAATCCTGTGCATCTCCCTTGTCCTGATCTGCACCTCCACCCTCTCCCCGTTAGGGGCTATGACTGTAGTATGCAATGACTGATATCCGTTTGCCTTAGACATGGCTATAAAATCCTTAAAACGGCCAGGTACAGGCTTCCACAGGGAATGCACCATACCGAGGGCGCCATAACAATCTTTTACAGAGTCAACTTTTATCCTGAAGGCCATTATGTCGTTGAGTTGTTCTATATCAACGACATCCTGATCACCCAATTTTTTGTAAACTCCGTATATGTGCTTTGGTCTTCCGGTCACCTCGCCTTGGATATTAAAACTTTCCATCTCCTTTTGGATGATGTCTTTGAAATCGGTTATGAACCTCTCCCTCTCTACCCATTTATCTGAGACCATTTTTGATATCTTATTGTAAAGCTCCGGCCTTAAATATTTTAACGACAGGTCTTCCAGTTCCGACTTTATCCATCCTATACCGAGCCTGTTTGCGATAGGGTTTTCATTCGGGAGGTGTTCGAGGGTCCTCATGTTGTGGAGCCTATCGGCCAGCTTTACCAGTATCACCCGGATGTCCTTCCCCATGGCCAGGATCATCTTTCTGAAGTTCTCAGCCTGCTTCTCTTCAGAGGTTGCAAAGGCGATCTTCCCTATCTTTGTGACCCCGTCAACCATCTCGGCGACTTCCGGGCCAAAGAACTCCTTGAGTTCTTCGGTGCTGGCAAAGGTGTCTTCTATCGTATCGTGAAGGAGCCCAGTGGAGATTGTCTGAGGGTCAAGCCTGAGTTGAGCCAGCAGCATCGCCACTTCTATGGGATGATTGAGGTAAGGTTCGCCGGACAGCCGTACCTGCCCCTTGTGAACCTTGGCGGAAAAGATATAGGCCTTCCTTATAAGATCAAGGTCTCCAGCGGGATTGTAGGCGGAAACCCTTTCAATGATGTCTTCAAGCCTTATCATTTTTTTATGATAGCTTAAAAACGCTGGGAAATCAACATCCGAGAGGACCACCCGTGGAACCACCCGCAGACGGCAAAAGGAGAAAAGAGGGAGGTAAAGGAACACTAAAAGGCTAAAAGTGAATAACCTTTTAACCTCTTAGCCTTGGATACTTCAAAGTCTATTCACCAGAGGCTACAGCTGTGATTTTCCCTTCCGCAATCTCCCTCAGGGCAACGACTATCTCCTTATTATCCCTTGGGTTCACCAATGGGTGGGCGCCCTGCACGAGCTGGCGAACCCTCTTTGTTGCCAGCATAACCAGGGTAAAACGGTTATCCACTTGCTTTAAACAATCTTCAACAGTTATTCTTGCCATATTTGTTGCCTCCTTTTGTACCAATTCGCATTCAATTAAAGATTATTGAATGCTCAGGTATAATACCAGGTAAGCTTTCGCCAATCTCATAAGCGGATGCTTGAAAGCAACTTGGTATTATATTCCCCAATCCTCTTTTATCTGAGGGAGTACTGACTCTCTCCGGCATCGCTCTGCAGCGATAATAGACTTAAGCCTCTCCACCGCATCTTCAAAAAGGTCATTAACTATTATGTAGTCGTAATTCACTATCCGCCCTATCTCTTCCCTGGCATTCAAGAGCCTTGCCTTTATCACTTCGTCCCCTTCGGTTCCCCTTCCTCTGAGCCTCTTTTCAAGCTCTTCAGGAAAGGGAGGGAGGACAAATATATAAACTCCCCGCTTAAGCTTTTGCCTTATCTGTCCGGCGCCCTGCACATCTATGTCCAGGATGACGTCTATTCCTTCTGCTTCATATCTCTTTAATGATTCCTCGGCAGTCCCGTATCTGTTGCCATGAACCATGGCCCACTCAACAAACTCATCCCTTTCAACCATTTTGACAAACATCTCTTCGGATACAAAATGGTAATCAACTCCATCTACCTCATTAACCCTTGGAGGCCTGGTTGTATAGGAAATTGAATGGCGGAGATCAGGTAAAAGTTCAACAACCTTTTTACACAACGTCGTCTTACCTGCTCCTGATGGGGCAGACACAGCAAATATAAGCCCTTTACGCATCTGCTGCTTTGTCCTCCGACAATCTCTCGGCAACCCTCTCCGTCTGCAATGCGGATAATATTATATGGTCGCTGTCAGTTATGATCACAGAGCGAGTCATCCTACCCTCAGTGGCATCAATAAGCTTTCCCCTCGCCCTGGCATCCTCCTTTAACCTTTTCATCGGTGCAGAGGATGGAGAGATCACCGCCACAACCCTTCCAGCAGAGATAATATTGCCAAAACCTATATTTAAAACCTTTAGACCCATATCGTTTATAGAATCCAGAATTCAGAATTCACGATACAGAAGTCAGAATAGGGAATGATAAACAATAACCATTCTGAATTCCGGCTCCTGGATTCTTTATTCAATATTCTGTATCTGCTCCCTTATTTTTTCAAGCTCCGCCTTCAGATCAACAACCTTCTGTGAGATGATAGCGTCGTTTCCCTTTGAGCCTATAGTGTTAACCTCTCGGTTTATCTCCTGGATGAGGAAATCAAGCTTCCTGCCTGAGGGTTCAGGGGAAACAGCTATAGCCTTAAACTGTCCAAGATGGCTTTTAAGCCTTACTATCTCTTCGGATATGTCACACCTGTCGGCAAAACAGGCGACTTCCTGAACCAGACGTCCCTGATCAGGCTCGTATCCCATGCTTCTGATCCTCTCCGCCAATCTGTCTTTATAAGACGCTACAACTGCGGGGGCGCGTTCTCCAACATCGTCTATCGCCCTATCTATCTGTTCAAGCCTGCCGAATACATCTCCCGTCAGGGCAGCGCCCTCTGCCCTCTTCATATCATCCAGGGCCTCCAGGCCCTTGTTTGTAGCTGCCTCTATGAAGGGCCAGTATCTTTTAATATCCAGAGGCTCTTCCTTCATGATGATGATATCCGGGATAGAACTTATATCTCTCACGGTTATTCCACCGGTTAGCCCCAACCGGTCCTGAAGGGTGCAAAGGGCTGAATAGTATGAATCTGCCAGAAGAGTGTTTACTTCAAGCCCTAACGCCGTTCCCTCGCTTCCTTCCATAGTAAGGGTTACATCCAGTTTCCCCCTTGAAATAGCGCCTGCAACAGTCTTCTTTATCTCTCCTTCCAATGCAGCATAACGCCTTGGAAGCCTGATGCTTACATCACAGTAGCGATGGTTTATAGACCTTAGCTCAACAACAAACCTTCGCCCTTCGTAATCGGCCTCACCTTTTCCATAACCTGTCATGCTCTTGATCATTTAAAAACCAGCGATATTGAACTATTCACTATTCACGGCCTTTTTGATCTCTTCAGCAGTTACAGTGGCAAGTGGCAGTGCCCACCTTCCCTACAACTATCCCTGCAGCATAATTTGACAGATATGCTGCCTCTTTAAAGCCGCCGCCAGCAGCAAGGGCAAGGGTGAAGGCGCTTATCACCGTGTCACCTGCGCCGGTTACATCATAGACCTCTTTTGCAACGGTAGGTATGTGGGTAACATCGCCATTTTCTTCGAAGAGGCTCATACCCTCTTCTCCTCTCGTGACAAGGACCGATTTACATTTTAGCTTTTTAAGGAGCGCCTGCCCCGCTGTTATAACATCCTTTTCATTCTCTATCTTTATCCCGGCGCCCTCCGCAGCCTCAAGGTGATTTGGAGTAAGTGCAGTAACTCCTGTATAAAAAGGGTAATTACCGGTCTTAGGATCAACGACTATTGCCTTACCCTTTGCTATCTTCAATATCTCCTTAAGAAGCTGCTCAGAGATCACCCCCTTGCTGTAATCGGAAACAATAACCGCATCAATTTTGTCCAGTACGGAGATGAGATAAGACACTATCTTCTGTGTGCTGTCAGGCGATATTGGGCTCTTCGACTCCCTGTCGTAGCGAACCATCTGCTGGCTGTGGGCCACTATTCTGGTCTTTACCGTTGTCGGCCTTTCGTGTTCAACAATCACACCCTCGGTGTCAACCCCTGCCAGTCGGAGCTCATGAATTAACTTTCTCCCCATATCATCCGGCCCAATAACTCCGGCGACAAAGACATTCCCCCCCAATGACCTTATATTGTTGACCACATTGGCAGCGCCACCCAATAGAAGTGTCTCCCTCGTGACATTTACAACAGGGACAGGGGCCTCCGGGGATATCCTTGAAACCTTTCCCCATATGTACTCATCTACCATGATGTCGCCTATGACAAGCACCCTGGCGCTGGTAAAACTGTTTAATACCTTGTTCAGTTTATTAAGGGGAACCCTCAATGCTTCGACTCCTTATCCCTAAATGGTCTTTTATAAAAATGGCCAGTGCCCTTTTTACTGAACACTGGCCCCATTAACAAAAGGTTGAAGGATATCAACCCTCATCCTTATTTTTTATTGGTCGGGGCGGCGGGATTCGAACCCACGACCCCACGCACCCCAAGCGTGTGCGCTACCAGGCTGCGCTACGCCCCGACAAAATTCAGACAGGAAAGGATTTACCCATTGCCTATCTCTGGCAACCCTTTACCCAAGCATTTCCCTTATACCCTCAAGCTCCCCTTTAATCAAGGCCATTATATCACCTTGTTCGGAAAATGGAATATCTAATTGCTTCTTCTCTTTTTTTATCTCCCTTATCCTCTTCTTGGCGCCTATGATGGTGTATTTCTCATCATAAAGGAGCCTCTTGATCTCCATTATAAGGGCGAGATCATCTCTGTCATAAATTCTTTGATTGGACCTTGTCTTTTCAGGGGAAACTATACCAAACTCCGTCTCCCAATACCGCAAGACATGGGGCTTTACCCCTGTTATCCTGCTGACCTCGCCTATCCTGAAATATCTTTTGGATGATGGAAGTTCCAGATTCATGGCAAACCCATTGAAAAATTCAAATTGTAAATTGCAAAACTATTTTTTCACAACCTGAAACTTTGCACTTTGCACTTTGCACTTTGCACTTTGCAATTTGCATTACTTGTTTAATGCATCTCTCAGGACATTGCTCGGCTTAAAGGTCAATACCTTCCTGGCCGGGATCTCTATCTCAGCACCGGTCTGAGGGTTTCTGCCCCTCCTGCTCTTCTTCTCCTTCACGGTAAAGTTCCCAAATCCTGCCACCTTTACTGTGCCTTCCCCGCGGCTCAACTCCTCCCGGATAAGATCAAACGCCGATTCAACGATCTCATACGACTCTCGCTTTGGGAAGCCAACCCTTTCATAGACCTTTTCCACAATCTCAGCCTTTGTCATACCCTGCCTCCTTTATTCCCTTAAAGCCCCGCCCACCGCATCCTTTACGGCCGCAAGAACTTTCTCATGCAGTATGCTTACCTCTTCTTCCCTTAACGTCCTGTCACTGGCCTGATACCTGATGGAATAGGCCATGCTCTTCTTTCCATCAGGGACATGTTTCCCCTGATAAAGGTCAAACAGAAATACTTCCGCAATAAGCGGGCCTACATCTTTGATCGCCTTATAAACCCTCTCCGCCGGGATATCGTCATCCAGGACAATGGCAATGTCTCTGGAAACTGCAGGGAATTTAGGTATATGGACGAAGGAAACAGCCTTCGTTGACTCCAAGAAAGGCCTCAACTCTATTTCAAACACATATGCCCTTCCCTTTATATCAAACCTCTCCATGACTTCAGGGTGTACCTCTCCAAAGACCCCTGCATCCTGGTCGTATACCTCCACAGTTGCAGACTTACCGGGATGGAGATACTGGATAGTCTCGTTAGGAGCAAATACTGCTGACATCCCCATACCGTCAAAGAGATTTTCCACAACCCCTTTAACGTCAAAGAAGTCCAGCTCATCCGCCGGAAGGTTCCATCTCTTCCTATACCTTAGCCCTGTCATGATCCCTGTAACAATCATCCTTTCGCCTCTGTCGTCCCCACAAAACGGGAAGACCCTTCCTATCTCAAAGAAGCGCAGGTCTTCATTCTGGTGGCTAAGGTTCCTTCCAACTACCTCAAGAAGTGACGGGATGATCGTTGTCCTCATCACAGACTGTTCTTCGCTTATCGGGTTTAAAAGCCTCACAGGCGCAACTTCTGACGGGAGGAATGGTGAAATGGCCTTTGGAGACAGAAAACTGTATGTCACAGCCTCGTAAAAACCCATACCTATCAAGGCCCCCCTGAGCCTGTCCTCCAATATCCCTTTTTTGTTCTTTTCTCCTGCTCTTGCCTCCACCTTCGGATATGTAATCGGGATAATGTCGTAACCTTTCAGCCTCGCCACTTCTTCTATAAGGTCTATCTCCCTGGTCAGGTCAACCCTGAAGGTGGGGGGGGTAACCATTATCCGCTCTCTATCCATTTCTTTTACAGCAAGCCCAAGTCCATTAAATCCGTAAATAATCGAATCCATGTCCAGGTCTATCCCAAGAATGGACTTTGCCCTGCCCAGCCTCATCTCTATATTTACAGGGTTTATCTTATTCGGGTATATATCTGTAAGCCCTGAAGAAGCATTTCCACCGGCAAGCTCCAGTATAAGTTCAATCGCCCTGTTCGAGGCATGAAGAACACCGTTAGGGTCTACCCCTCTCTCAAACCGATGAGATGACTCTGTATGCAGTCCAAACCTCTTGGAGGCCTTCCTGACGATGGATGGCTTGAAATAGGCGCTCTCAAGGAGGATATCAGTAGTTATCTCTGAAACCTCTGACCCCATTCCTCCCATCAAGCCTGCGATAGCCAACGGTTTTTGGTTATCCGCAATGATCAATGTTTCGCTGCCAAGAGACCTTTCTATGCCGTCGAGGGTCGTTATCTTTTCTTCTTCAGATGCCCTTCTTACCACAATCCTGCCACCAGAAAGGAGGCTGAGGTCAAAAGCGTGGAGCGGCTGACCTGTCTCCAGCATTACATAGTTTGTCACATCAACCACATTGTTGATAGTCCTGATACCGGATGCCTCAAGCCTCCTCTTCATCCATAAGGGGGACTGGCCGATCTTAATACCGTTGACCACTCTTCCAGTATACCTTGGGCAGGCATCGGAATCCAGCACCTCCACAGATATGGCTAAAGAACCAAACACGCCTCCAGCTAAATCTGTCTTTGTCCTCTTCAGTTCCTTTCCGGTAAGGGCGGCCACCTCCCGCGCAATACCTATAACTGAAAGGCAGTCAGACCTGTTTGGAGTAATGTTTATCTCAAATACAGTGTCATCCAACATCATGGCCTTAGCAAAAGGGGTTCCAGGAGCTAACGTATTCTGCAGGATCATTAGACCTGAGGATTCCTTGGCAAGGCCAAGCTCAACCTCTGAACAGAGCATACCTTCAGAAACTTCGCCCCTTATCTTGCTCTTTAATATCTTAATACCATTGGGAAGGTGTGCTCCAGGAAGGGCCAGGGGAATGAGGTCTCCCTCCTTCATATTCTTGGCGCCGCAGACAATCGCATGGGTCTTATCGCCGGTGCTGACAGAGCAGAGTGTGAGCCTGTCGGCATTAGGGTGGGGGGTCATGGTCAGGATTCGAGCGACAACCACGTTGTCAAGCCCTTCACCTAGCTTAGTGATACCTTCCACCTCCAGACCTGCGGTTATCAATGTCTCAGCAAGTCTCTCAGAAGAGATATCTATATCAACAAAATCACTTAGCCAGTTTAGGGATATTTTCATAATTTAAAATTGATTCAGGAACCTAACATCATTTTCAAAGAAGAGCCTTATATCGTTTATCTTGTATTTCAGCATGCCTATCCTCTCTATCCCCATGCCAAAGGCAAAACCTGTATATATCTCAGGGTCGTATTTCACAAAACTGAACACAGCCGGATCCACCATACCGCAACCCATAATCTCAAGCCAGCCGGTGCCTGAGCAGACCCTGCATCCTGCACCTTTGCAGAGAACACACTGGATATCTACCTCTGCAGACGGTTCGGTAAAAGGGAAGAAGCTCGGCCTGAACCTCAGAGATACGTCCTCTCCAAACATCTCGCCAACGAAGGTCTTAAGTATCCCCTTGAGGTCTCCAAAGGATATCCCCTTGTCCACTATAAGC
>JAENJC010000251.1:0-2749 GCA_016844545.1 Deltaproteobacteria bacterium
CTGATTCATCAATTCCACAAACTCATCCTCAGAGCCTGCTGCCCCTTCGGCAAGCGCCACTGCTGCGGAGTTTACAGACTTCATAAGCGCAAGGTGCAGCAGGTCTGATACGGTCAACTCCTCATTAACCCTTAACCTAGGCGGAGCAGAATGAGGTTTTATAGCAGATTTATTTATTCTGACCTTTAATTCGGGGGGAACTCTGTCCAAAGCCACCATTGCTGTAAGGAGCTTGGTTGTGCTTGCAGGCGGAAGTCTGACATCCTGGTTCTTGGCATAAATGACCAACCCGTTGGGATCAACTTGATGCGATGGCGAGGTGTGCGCAGCGCCTTTTATCGGAAGGGCATATGCTGGATTTACGATGGCCGACAGGACGGCACCTAAGGCAAAGTAAGATAAAACTTTTACATACCTGTGGGCAGAAGCGGACTCTGCATTATGATCGCTTGCCTGATTGTCCATCGCCTCCCTTTCAGTGTTACTCGTGGCTGAATACCAACTCGCATTCAAATAAAGGCATTTGAAAGCAACTTGGTATAAATAAATATATGGACGGCATTTTATGTTTCTCCGCTAAGTATGTCAACGGATTTCTACCATAAGAGTATTTTTGCATTGACAGTGACACACCCCACTCTTATTATGTTTATACCAAGTTGCTTTCAAACATATATTTTATACCAACACCGAAAGCTTACTTGGTATTATGTACGGGCATTCAAATGCCTTTATTTGAATGCGAATTGGTATTAATCGAATCGCCCGGTGCGGCCCTGTCAATCCTCTTCATCTCCTTCGGGTGTCACCTATGCTCACAGGAGGCAGTCATAAAACCTATCTATACAGCAAACCCTCTTGTTTCGTATCTTGCCGAATATGCCGGAGAGTTCAGCTTTTCGATATCGCAGGAAGAGATATCAAGGTTCGATATATACCTCCGCGAGCTAAAGGCATGGAATGAGAAGTTCAATCTTACCGCAATAAAGGATGATAGGGAGATTGTCATCAAGCACTTCCTCGACTCCCTGACACCTATAAGGCTCATAAAACCCGGTTCAACAGTACTTGACATAGGCTCAGGGGCAGGATTTCCAGGGATACCTCTAAAGATTGTCGAACCCTCTCTGAATGTCACCCTCCTGGATTCTGTAAACAAAAAGGTAACCTTTATGAAGCATATGATTGGAGAGTTGGGACTAACAGGGGTCGAGGTTATACACGGCAGGGCCGAAGATCTGGCCAAAACGAGGAAGGGGGGCTTTGATGTTGTCATATCACGGGCGCTGGCAGGCCTTCCAGATTTTATCAAAATAGGCGAGCCTTTCCTGAAACCTGAAGGCATACTGATAGCAATGAAAGGGAGCAGGGCTGATGAAGAGGTCAAAGAGGCCGCCAAAATTATTGAAAAGAGAAGGATGAGGATCCGAGGAGTAGAACGGTTCTCCCTTCCCGGTGGGGCTGGGGATAGGGTAATCGTAATATTGGAACGTTATGCTTAGGAGGTACCATGTTCGATATACTCATTAAAAATGCCCTAATTGTTGACGGCAACGGGAGCCCTTCTTTTGAAGGTTCTGTCGGGATTAAAGGGGAAAAGATTTCCGCTATTGGCGATCTATCCGAATCCCAGGCCGGGACTATAATAGATGCGAATGGCCTGGCCGTATCCCCCGGTTTCATAGATATCCATGCCCACTCGGAGTTTACCTTGCTTGCTGATCCGAGAGGTGAAGGGAAAGTGATGCAGGGTGTGACAACAGAGGTCAGCGGAAACTGCGGCCTTTCAGCAGGACCGCTTTACGGCGATTATTTTGAGAGGAGAAAGGGGGACCTGAAAGAGCTGGGACTTGATGTTTCCTGGCATGATCTGGATGAGTATTTCGAATTAGTTGAAACAGTGGGCACGTCGCTAAACTTTGCCACTCTCGTAGGCCACGGGAACCTCAGGGGCTCTGTTGTGGGCTACGGGAACAGGAAACCGACGGAGAAAGAGATGCAGAGGATGAAGTCTCTCCTGAGGGATTCTATGAAGGCCGGCGGATTTGGTCTGTCTACGGGCCTTATTTACCCTCCTGGGGTCTACTCGGAAATAGAGGAGCTTGTAGAACTGGCAAAGGTCGTAAAGGAGTTCGGCGGGATATATGCCTCTCATATGATAAGTGAAGGAGACAGGCTTCTTAAAACCGGCGGAGAGAGGAACTGGCACAAGCTGGAGGAGGCCTTTGAGCTGATAGAGGCAGCAAGATCAAGGGGAGTAGATATAACCGCTGACAGGTACCCATACACAGCATCAAGCACCGACCTGGACGCAATCCTTCCTTCCTGGGCCTACGAGGGGGGAGTTGATGAAGAGCTTAAAAGGCTTTCAGACCACGAGACCAGGGACAGGCTGAAAAAGGAGATACTGACGCAGCATCCAAAGGATGATTACTGGGAGACGGTAATGGTGGCAGCCGTTGATACGGAGAAGAACAGGGTATTCGAGGGAAAGACCATGGCAGAGGTGGCAAGGGAGATGAATAAAGAGCCCTGCGAGGCTTTGTTTGACTTCCTTCTTGAGGAAAAGTTGCGGATATCGGCCATATACTTCTCTATGAGCGAGGAGAACCTGAGAAAGATACTGAGGAAGGAGTATGTAATGGTCGGCTCAGACTCTTCAGCCAGGGCAATAAATGGCCCAACAAGGCTCGGAAAGCCGCACCCAAGGACATTCGGCTCTTTCCCAAGGGTATTATCGAAGTTCGTG
>JAENJC010000251.1:2771-3955 GCA_016844545.1 Deltaproteobacteria bacterium
GGAAAAGGTCTTGACCCTTGAGGATGCAGTGAGGAAGATGACCAGTCTACCTGCCCAGAGGCTTGGGCTTAAGGACAGGGGAATTATAAAGAAAGGAGCCTTTGCGGACCTTGTGGTATTTAACCCTGAAAGGGTCCACGACACAGCCAACTACAAGGAGCCGTACGCCTATCCTATGGGCATTCGTCATGTGATTGTAAACGGGACATTTGTGGTAAAGGACGGGGCGCATACAGGGGCAATGCCGGGGAAGGTGTTGAGGAAATAGCCATCCATCTGCCATTGCTTTGCCTCTTTCATTTCGATAAAGGGGATCTCTGGCATGAGGGCCGCAAAGACCTTCGTTGTTTTTGCCAATAAATCTTTCTCTGAGAATTGTTTCACTGAATTAGCTTGTTTCACCATACGGTGAAACAATAAAAGGAACGGAACTCCCCTCTTCATGCAAGGCGGCTATCTTTCTTGACTTTCAGAATCAGCTTTGATAAAGATAGAAGCCTGAATGATCAATTGTTTCTCAAAAAAAGGATGCATCTAAGTGATACCGGTATGCAACCAATCAGGAGTCCTGCCGCCCTTTTTGCCTGGAGTTTCACCAATAGAACCTGGCGCTATGGCTCCCTATCGCGTCTCGCTGCTTGACGTTGCACATAGATATGCCACGAGCGATGAGCGTTTAAAAATTCTTAAAGGCTTCTTGACATACAGGGAAGAATTACGACTATTGGGATTTGATCAAGGTTTTCAGTGGATTGACGGGAGCTTTGTTGAAAACATCGAGGCAAATAGTGGACGACCGCCGCGTGATATAGATTTGATAACATTCGCGCACCGTCCCTTTCAATATACAGACAATGACGTATGGCGGGCTTTCTTGGAAACTCGGTCAGACTTGTTTAATCCAGAATTGAGTAAAGGGCGATATTTTTGCGATGCTTACTTTGTTGATATGACATCACACCCAAGATATCTGATAAATCAAACCAAATACTGGTTCGGTCTTTTCTCTCATCAAAGAGAAACCTATCTCTGGAAGGGGATGCTTGAAATACCTCTCTGCGATGACACCGAAGTCGCTGCCTTCTTAAGCGGTGGAGGTAGTAATGCCGCGTAAACTGAAATTTGATGGATTGCAGGCCGACTTATCCGCTGTAAACGCTTTGTTGCAGCAGGCAATGGAGTTT